>NZ_RZOF01000292.1:0-7998 GCF_003998955.1 Mesorhizobium sp. M4B.F.Ca.ET.017.02.2.1
GTCGGGCAGCGCGATGTCGTCGCCGACGATCACCATCTCGACCGCAAAGCCTTCGACGCGCGCCTTCTCGGCGGCGAGGCCGAAATTGAGCCGGTCGCCGGTGTAGTTCTTGACGATCAGCAGGCAGCCGGCCGGGCCGGTCATGGCGCGGATCGCCGCCAGCACCGCCTCGACGCTCGGCGAGGCGAAGACCTCGCCGGAGACTGCCGCCGTCAGCATGCCGGCGCCGACGAAGCCGGCATGCGACGGCTCATGCCCGGCGCCGCCGCCGGAAACCACGCTGACCTTGGTCTTGTCCCAGTCGGCGCGCAGCACGACCTTGATTTCCGGATAGCCGTCGAGGCGCGCCAGCGTGCCGGAGCCCGCGGTGGCGAGAAAGCCGTCCAGCGCTTCGGTGACGATCGAGTCCTTGCGGTTGAAAAAGTGCTTCATGGATTTCGTCCAGTCCGTATCTGCGGTCGTCAATCGATATTTGGCGAATGTTGCGATCGAGCCAGCTACGTCAGCCGCTGGCCGTCCGAACCGAAATAAAGCGGCATGCGATAGCGGTCGTCACCAGGTCTCCCCTCTCGAGCGGCGTGTCGGGATCGGTCAGCGTGACCAGTTTCTTCGGCCCGACCGTCACATGCAGATGGTTTTGGTCGCCGAGATGCTCGACCCAGTCGACGACCCCGTCGGCATGGCCGTTGGCGGCCTTCTCGATCGACAGGTGTTCGGTGCGGGCGCCGATCGTCCTGGTACCGGTTGGCGCGCCGCCATCCGGCAGCAGCCCTGCAGGCAGAAGGTTGATCGCCGGCTGGCCGAGGCGGGCGGCGACATGAAGGTTTGCCGGCTCGGAGTAGATGGCACGCGGCGTGCCGATCTGCACCAACTCTCCTTCCGAGAGGATGCCGATGCGGTCGGCCATGGTCATCGCCTCGATCTGGTCGTGCGTGACATAGAGCATGGTGGCGCCGAGTTCGGACTGGATGCGCTTCAGCTCGAGCCTGAGATCCGCGCGCAGCTTGGCGTCGAGCGAAGACAGCGGCTCGTCCATCAGATAGATGGACGGCTTGCGCACCAGCGCCCGGCCGATAGCGACGCGCTGCATCTCGCCGCCGGAGAGCTTGGTCGAGCGGTTGTCGAGCTTGTGGTGGATGCGCACCAGCCTCGCCACCTCCTCGACGCGGCGTCGCACCGCGTCCTCGCTGAGCTTGCGGGCCGGCGAGCGCAGCGGGAAGGCGAGGTTGTCGAAGACCGAGAGGTGCGGATAGAGCGAATATTGCTGGAAGACGAAGGCCGTGTCGCGCTCGGCCGGAGACAGCACCGTGGCGTCGCGGCCAGCGATGTGGATCGTGCCGCTGTCCGGCCGCTCCAGCCCGGCGACCAGCCTGAGCGTCGTCGTCTTGCCGGCGCCGGTCGGGCCGAGCAGCACGACGAACTCGCCGTCCTTGATCTGCAGGTCGAGATTGTCGACGGCGACGGTCTCGCCAAAACTCTTGCTCACGCCCTTGATGTGCACGTCAGCCATGGCGCGCCTCCGCTGCCTTGTCATACATGGCGGTCTTCACCGCGCGGCCGGAGCCCTTCTCGAACAGCGACAGCCTGGCGCTGCTGAGCGACAGGCCGACCGGCTCGCCCGAATTGAGCCGGATCTCGGCCGGCACCCGCGCCTTGATGATGCCGTCCGCCGTCTCCACCGCCACGATCTGCGTGGTACCGAGATATTCGGTGCCGTAGATGGCGCCGCGCAATTTCGAGGCGTCGTCAAAGCGGATGTGCTCGGGACGGATGCCCAGCGCCATGTCGGCGGGTGCGATGTCCTCGCGCACCTCCGGCACGGTGACCTTGGCGCCCTGCACGAGAATCTCCTTCGCGCCCTTGGCAAGTCCGCCGCCGAACCTGAGGAAATTCATCGGCGGCGAGCCGATGAACTCGGCGACGTACATCGTCGCCGGGCGGTCGTAGATCTCGCGCGGGGTTCCGAACTGCTCGATGATGCCGTGGTTCATGACGGCGATCTTGTCGGCCATCGACATCGCTTCCATCTGGTCGTGCGTGACGTAGACAGTGGTGGCGTGGATGCGGCTGTGCAGCTCGCGCAGTTCATGCACCATCAGATCGCGGAACTCGGTATCGAGGGTGCCGAGCGGCTCGTCCATCAGGAAACATTTCGGCCGCCGCACGATGGCGCGCCCGAGCGCGACGCGCTGGCGGTCGCCGCCGGCAAGGCCGGAGACCGATTTGTTGAGCAAATGATCGATGCGAAGCAGCTTCGCCGTCTCCTCCACCCGCTGGCGGATCTCGGCCGACGGCATGCCTTGCGCCAAGAGCGGGAAGCCGATGTTCTTGCGCACATTCATGTGCGGGTAGAGCGCGAACAGCTGGAAGACGAAGGCGATGTCGCGCTCCCGCGCCCGGCGCATGGTGACGTCCTCGCCGCCGAGCAGGATCTTGCCGCCGGTCGGCAACTCCAGCCCGGCGATCATGCGCAAGGTCGTGGTCTTGCCGCAGCCGGACGGCCCCAGCATGACGAAGAACTCGCCGTCCTCGACGACGAAGTTGGAATCCTGCACGGCGACGAAATCGCCGAAGGCTTTCCTGAGATTTTGGACGCGGATTTCGGCCATCGTCCTACTCCGGGAATTTCGAGACGATGATGAACATCAAGGTGCCTGCAAGCATGGTGACGAAGGAATAGGTGTAGAGCGACAGCGCGAAGGGCTGGAACAACATCAGGAAGCCGATGGCGATGATCGCCGTGGCGATATTCTCCAGCATGCCGCGCCGCGCCCAGCGGGGCCATGAGGAGCGCTTGGAGACAACAGTGCGGCTCATGCGTTCCTCCCGTCGTTCTCCCCGTGCAAGGGGAGAGATGGTTGCCAGGTGGTTCCCCCACTCCGTCGCTGCTTCGCAGCGCCACCTCTCCCCCCTCCGGAGGGAGAGGAAGGGAGCCTCGCTGAATGAAGTTCGCGCCCTTCGTCTCCCCCGTCGATCGGGGGAGAGGTGTCGAGCGAAGCTCGACGGAGCGGGGGTCGACTTATTCCCACATCAATCATTTGCGCACCGCGCCGAAGGTGATGCCGCGCAAGAGCTGCTTGCGGAGCAGGATGGTGAAGACCAGGATCGGCACCAGGAAGATCGTCGTACCCGCGGCCACCGCCGGCCAGTCCTGGCCGCCTTCGCCGATGATGGTCGGGATGAAGGGCGGCGCGGTCTGGGCGGAGCCGGAGGTCAGCAGCGCCGCGAACGCGTACTCGTTCCAGGCGAAGATCAGGCAGAAGATGGCGGTCGCGGCAATGCCGGTGGTCGCCTGCGGGAGGACGGTGCGCCAGAAAGCCTGCAGCCTCGTATAGCCGTCGATCATCGCCGCTTCCTCGTATTCGCGCGGGATCTCGTCGATGAAGCCCTTGAGCAGCCACACGGCGAGCGAGACGTTGACCGCCGTGTAGAGCAGGATCATGCCGAGCGCGGTGTCGGAGAGGCCGAGCTCGCGGTACATCAGGTAGATCGGGATGGCGACCGCGATCGGCGGCATGAAGCGCGTCGACAGGATGAAGAACAGAAGGTCGTCGGCTAAAGGCACCTTGAAGCGCGAGAAGCCGTAGGCCGAGAGCGTGCCAAGGAACACCGCGCAGAAGGTCGAGCCGAAGGCGATGATCAGCGAATTGACGAAGCGCGGCAGGAAGTTGGACGGGCCGGCGATCACCATGTTGCGCTTGCGCACGGTCTCGTCGCAGAAGCCGGTCGCCGGTCCGAGCGAGTTGATGTATTCCGGCGTCTGCCGGGTGCGCGTCGTGAACAGGTTGCAATAGCCCTCGATGCTCGGCTGAAACACGATCTTCGGCGGATAGGCGATCGAATCCGGCGGCGTCTTGAAGCTGGTGGCGAAGATCCACAGCAGCGGCACGATCGAGATCAGCGCATAAGCGACGATGATCGTGCCGGCGACCAGCTTCGAATTCGCCGAGGGCGCGACGACGGAATGGGCTGATGTCAGGCTCATCTCTGCTTCACCTTGTTGAGCGCCTTGACGTAGATGTTGGCGAGGCCAAACACGGCGACGAAAAGGATGATGGCGAAGGCCGAGGAATAGCCGGTGCGCCAGCTCTCGAAGGCCTGCCGCTTCAGCGTGATCGACGCGACCTCGGTGGTCGAGCCCGGCCCGCCGCCGGTCAGGAGATTGACCATGTCGAACATCTTGAAGTTCTCGATGCCGCGGAACAGCACCGCCAGCATGATGAAGGGCAGCGCCATCGGCAGCGTGATCGACCAGAACTGCCGCCAGTTGGAGGCGCGGTCGACCTCGGCCGCCTCGTAGATGTATTCGGGGATCGAGCGCAGCCCGGCGAGGCAGATCAGCATCACGTAAGGCGTCCACATCCAGGTGTCGACGATGATGATCGACCACGGCGCCAGCTCGACATTCGACAGCATCTGCACATTCGTCGGCGGGATGCCGGTGACGAAGGAGATGACGTAGGAGAACAGGCCGATCTGCGGCTCGTAGAGAAAGCGCCAGAAATTTCCGACCACGGCCGGCGACAGCATCATCGGCACCAGGATGATGGTCGTCCAGAAGGCATGGCCGCGGAACTTGCGGTCGATCAGCCAGGCCAGCGTGAAGCCGATCACTGTCTGCAACAGGATCGTCCAGAAGACGAAATGCGCCGTCGTCTGCATGGCGATCCAGATGTCCTGGTCGGTCAGGATGCGCTTGTAGTTGGCCAGGCCCAAATTCTTCACCACCTCATTGGGGCGGTTGGCCCGGAAGTTGGTGAACGACAGATAGATCGCCCAGAACAGCGGGAAGATGTTGATGGCGAGCAGCAGGAGGATCGTCGGCGAGATGAACAGCCAGGCGAGGCCCTTGTCGCTGATGCCCCGGACCCGGCGGGCCAACGGCTCCGGCGTGGCCCGGGCAACGTTGTCCGCAGTCCGATTGAGCATGGTGAGTCCTGCTTCGGTCACTTGGATGTCTCGACGATGGAATTTATCTGAACTGCGTCCCGTGCCAAGGGCGGCACGGGACCACGAGCATGATGCCGAAAAGTGTGAAGCGGTTTTCGGACGACATCATGCTCACCCACTCTTTGGTCCGGAGCGGATGATTTCAGGTCTATTCGACCCGAAATCATCCGGCTCTGGGGTCAAGCTCGGGAGGAGCCTTACATCTTGCCGTCGTCCTGGAAGACCTGCGTCCAGTCCTTGACCAGGCCGTCGAGCGCGTCCTTGGCCGAACCTTGGCCGGCCACGACATAGTCATGGAAGCGCTTCTGCGAGGCCTGCAGCAGCGGTGCGTAGCTCGGCTCGGCCCAGAAGTCCTTCACGATGGCCATCGAGTCCAGGAAGGTCTGCGCATAGGGCTGGCTGGCCGGGAACTTGGGATCCTTGACCACGGCGTTTAGGCAGGAAAAGCCGCCCAGCGACCACCACTTGACCTGAACGTCCTTGTTGGCGAACCACTTGATGTATTTCAGCGCCGATTCCTGCTTGTCGGAATAGGAGACCACGGAGATGCCCTGGCCGCCGAGCTGGGCGAACTGGTCGCCGTCCGGGCCCTTGGGATTGGCGAAGTAGCCGATCTTGTCGCCGCCGACATTCTCGTCCTTCTGCAGGCCGGGCCAAGTGAAGGCGAAGTTCATGTGCATCGCCACCTGGCCGGATTTGAAGGCATCGACGCCTTCGCCCATGTAGCTGTTGGAGGCGCCGGGCGGGGTGCAGCAATCATAGAGCGCCTTGTAGAACTCCAGCCCCTTCACCGATTTCTCGGAGTTGACGAAGCCTTCCATCTCGTAGGGCTTCTTCGGGTTCTCGTACTGGAAGCCGAAGCTGTAGAGCACATCCATGGCGCCCATGGTGATGCCTTCGGAACCGCGCTCGGTATAGATCGAGGCGCCGTAGACGGTCTTGCCGTCGATCTCGCGCTTCTGGAAGAACTCGGCGATCTGCTTGAGCTGGTCGAAGGTCGCCGGCGGGCCGAGATCCCAGCCGTACTTCTCCTTGAATTCCTTCTGCAGCTCCGGCTTGGAGAACCAGTCCTTGCGATAGGTCCAGCCGACGACGTCGCCCATTGCCGGCAAGGCCCAGTAGTTCGGCGTGTTCTTCGGCCATTCCGAATAGCCGACCACGGTCGCCGGCACGAAGTCGTCCATGCTGATCTTCTCCTTGTCGAAGAAGTCGTTCAGCTTGACGTAGTGGCCGTTCTCGGCCGAGCCGCCGATCCACTGGCTGTCGCCGATGATCAGGTCGCACAATTTGCCGTGCGAGTTGAGTTCGTTGAGGAAGCGGTCGGCGTAATTGGTCCACGGCACGAACTCGAACTTCATGCCGATGCCGGTTTCCTTGGTGAAGTCCTTGGACAGTTCCACGAGGGCGTTGGCCGGGTCCCAGGCGGCCCAGCAAAGCGTCAGGTCTTCCGCATGCGCGACGTTCGAGACGGCGGTCGACGCAAGCATCGCCGAGGCCAGACCCAACGTCAGTTTCATGGTCGATTTCATGCCTTCCTCCCATTTGCGAAACACGTCCGGATGACGGTTTCAAGAGCCCTCAAACCCCTCTCCTCCGGGGCCTAAACATGGCCACGCTTCAGCGCCGACGATGTTTAGTAATTTGTTTAGTAATGCTCGTTTTACTAAACAACGCAAGCGAATTCGTTGCTGCGTTGCAACATGGCGCGTCCGAGGCTTGAAATCGTTGGGAAATGGGTCGGCGGGCGGTGATCCCGACGTGCCGACGCTCACCTGTCTCGCCGTCGTCGGCGCATCCGGCCTGCTCACAATGGTGCGTGAGGAGTGCGGCTGGGCACGGTGCGCTGGAACCCGTTTTCGCGCACCGGGCTTTGAGGTGGCCGGCAGCGCGTTGTTGCCTGCTGGCTATCGGCGCTGATATGCGGGCGCGATGAGGACAAACCCTTTGCCGGAGCTTCCGGTCTCAGCCGTGCTGCCGGCGCTCGGGGAAGCGCTGGCGACAAAGAGCAACGCCGTGCTGGTAGCGCCGCCCGGTGCCGGCAAGACGACGCTGGTGCCGCTGGCGCTGCTCGACGCGCCGTGGCTCGGCGCCGGCAAGATCGTCCTGCTCGAGCCGCGCCGGCTCGCCGCCCGCGCCGCCGCCCGCCGCATGGCCGAGCTGCTCGGCGAGGAGCCCGGCGGAACGGTCGGTTACGCGATGCGCATGGAGAACCGCACCTCGGCGCGGACGAAAATCCTCGTCGTCACCGAAGGTGTTCTCGCGCGCATGATCCTCGACGACCCGGAACTGCCGGGCGTCTCTGCGGTCATCTTCGACGAATTCCACGAGCGTTCGCTGGACGGCGATTTCGGCCTGGCGCTGGCGCTCGACGTGCAGGGCGCGCTGCGACCGGATCTGCGATTGCTGGTCATGTCGGCGACGCTCGACGGCGCGCGCGTCGCGAGATTGTTGTCCGGCGCGCCGGTGATCGAGAGCGAGGGCCGCGCCTTCCCGGTCGACATCCGCTATCACGAGCGAGCGCCTGGCATCGCGATCGAGGATGCCATGGCCAGGGCGATCCGCTCGGCGCTTGCCGACGAGAGCGGCAGCCTGCTTGCCTTCCTGCCCGGCCAGCGCGAGATCGAGCGCACCGCCGAGCGGCTGCGGGACCGCGTCGCTGCCGACACCGACATCGTGCCGCTCTATGGCCAGCTCGACAACAAGACGCAGGACGCGGCGATCAGGCCGTCGTCGCCGGGCCGCCGCAAGGTGGTGCTGGCGACGTCGATCGCCGAGACCTCGATCACCATCGACGGCGTGCGCGTCATTATCGATTCCGGCCTGTCGCGGCTGCCGCGCTATGAGCCGGCCAGCGGCCTGACCAGACTGGAGACGGTGCGCGTCAGCCGAGCCTCGGCCGACCAGCGCGCCGGCCGCGCCGGGCGCACGCAGCCAGGTGTCGCCGTCCGGCTATGGCGGGCCGAGCAGACGGCAGCGCTTCCCGCCTTCACCCCGCCTGAAATCCTCGAGGCCGATCTTTCCGGCCTGCTGCTCGACTGCGCAGCCTTC
>NZ_RZOF01000293.1:0-7897 GCF_003998955.1 Mesorhizobium sp. M4B.F.Ca.ET.017.02.2.1
GGACGGGCGCTTCAACGCCATCACGCCCGCCTCAGCGGCCGGCCTGTCGGCGGGCACGGATCTCGGCGGCCAGCTCGTGCTGCCGGGCTTCGTCGAGGGGCATATCCATCTCGACACCTCCTTCTACGGCGATGCCTGGCGACCGCACATTCCCTGCACCAACGGCTTCGACGTGCGCGAGCGCGTTGCCTTCCAGGCGCGCAACCTCAGCGCGGCCGCACCGATGGCAGAGCGCGCGAAAAACCAGCTCGAGCTGTGCATCGGCCACGGCAGCCTCGCCATGCGCAGTCACGTCATGGTCGACGGTTCGGTCGGCTTGAAGCATCTCGAAGTGATCCTCGCCATATGCGAGAAATATCGCGAGCTGATCGACATCCAGCTCGTCGCCTTCCCGCAGAGCGGCATTCTGTCGTCGCCCGGCACGCCGGAGTTCTTGGACGAAGCTCTAAGGCTCGGCTGCGACCTCGTCGGCGGGCTCGACCCGGCGAGCTTCGACCGCGATGTGAAGGCCCATCTCGACGTGGTGTTCGGCCTCGCCGGAAAGCATGGCGTCGGCGTCGACATCCATCTGCACGATGGCGGCACGCTCGGCCTGTTCCAGATCGAGGAGATCGCGGCGCGGACCACGGCATTGGGCATGGGCGGCAACGTCGCCGTCAGCCACGCCTACGCGCTGGGCGACATCCCGGCCGACGCGCTGGCCAGGGCCGGCGACATGCTCGCCGCCTCAGGCGTCGCCATCATGACCAACGCGCCCGGCAACCACGCCTTCCCGCCGGTGGCGGCACTGCGCAAGGCCGGTGTCACCGTCTTCAGCGGCTCCGACAACATCCGCGATTCCTGGTGGCCCTATGGCGATGGCGACATGCTGAACCGCGCCAGCATGATCGGCTGCCGCTCCGGCTTCTACGAGGATTGGGAGCTGGAAGCCGCCTATGACGTGGTGAGTTATGCCGGCGCGAAGGCGCTTGGGCTCGAAGGCTACGGCATCGAAGTCGGCGCCAGAGCAGATTTCGTGGTGCTCAAAGCCGAACATGTGCCGGAGGCGGTGGTGGCGGTGCCAGGGGAGCGTACGGTGTACCGGGCGGGCAGGGTGGTGGCGAAAGATGGGGCGGTGTTGTAGGCCGCGCGTACTCCAAATCAATTTGTATGCAAATGTTTCGCGCTGGCCTGTTTTGTGAAGTCTTTCACCGTTCTCGTGCAATCGATCGGATACACACGCGGCGCAAAACCGGTGCGGCGTGAGAGGGCAGCATCGCTCTTTGCGCCGCAGCGATACGGAGGATATCGATGTTCAAAACCCTTCGCAGGCTTGGAGCTGCTCTCAAGCGAGCCTCCAGGCACAAAGAAACAATGCGTGAATTGAACGAATTGCCGCCTGAGACCCAGAAGGATATCGGCTGGACGGAATCGGTTCAGCCCCACGAAATACGGCTGCCGTTCTAGGAGGCCGGCGCGCGGCGATCGACATGCCGCCGCGCGTCCAGCCGAACGGCGACGGCCGAGCGCCCGGCGGCCCGGCCATCGCAGATTGGCGACGCGCCCTAGTTTATTTCCGCGACGACCGTCCCCGACACCGGGTCGGTCACGCCGAGATCGCCGCCGAGGTCTTCAAGCATATCGCGAAACGTGTCGAGGACGCCGATCATCGACGGGCGCGCCGCCGCGAGGCTGTCCATGTCGTCCCATTCGCCGACCATGCAGAACGTGCGCTCGCCGGTCTTGATCAGGGCGCCCTTGCGAAAACCCTTGGCCGTCAGTGAGATCTTCTCATGCGCATCGACGAAGGCCTTCTCTTTGCCTGGCTTGGTGCGAAAGCGGACGACGTTGTAGGCGGTCATGGCTTGCTCCGATCGGTTGCGGTCAGCCGGCTGGCTTGTAGGCGCCGGCAGCCTTGTTGGCGGCCGCGAGCACGGCCTTCATGTCGAGTTCTTCGAGGATGACAAAGTCGCTCAACGAGCCGCTTGCCCGCACGGCAAGGGCGATGCCCATCCCGGCAGCCTGGTCCGGCACCTCACCATTGACGACGACGTCATAGGCGCCGCGCGTGAACATCAAGCCGGTCATCTTGCCGCCGACGCTTTCAAAAAGCGCCTTGACTGCAGCTTGCCGGTCCGAGCCCTGCATCAGTCCTTTGGCGGCGTGGGATGCATAATTTGCCAACACGGTGACCTTCATGGGTATCTCCTCCAAATATCATTGTCCCGGGCTGCCGGATTGTTTGAGCAGCACCCGAGTTGCTTGTCCTTTCACTGACATTTGACGTGGCCTCGACCGCCCGGCAGCCATGCCGACAGCGCCTTGCAACCGGAGCGACGCTTCGGCCTTCAGCAATATGCGCCTATTCTAATATGACGACAATCCCGCCCAAGGCGCGGTTGCATCGACGGTCATGAAGCGCAACAACTTTCCATGCATCGTCGCTGATATGCTTTTTTCTCCCTGGGCCACGCGGAACGCCCTTCTGCCTATTCCAACCGGCGATGGAGCCTGATAATAGGTCAGCTACATTGACCTAAATGCGCATGATCGCGGAAACCGGGAACCCGGATTTGCACAAGATCATGCCCGAGCAAGAATGACCATCCACTGGGAGGTGGGCCTTGACCCTGATGAACCTGTTGGCGTCGCGCGCTTCGCGCATGAAGGCGTCAGAAATCCGCGAGCTGCTGAAACTGCTCGACCAGCCAGACATCATCTCCTTTGCCGGCGGCATTCCGGATCCGGCGCTGTTTCCGGCCGACGCCATCAGCGATGCCTATGCCTCGGTGCTCGGCGGCCCGGAGGCGGGCGCGGCGCTGCAGTACCAGGTGAGCGAGGGCTACCTGCCGCTCAGGAAATGGCTGGCGGGCCAGATGGGCAAGCTCGGCGTCGCCTGCGATGAGCACAACATCTTCATCACCTCCGGCTCGCAGCAGGCGCTGGATTATCTCGGCAAGCTGTTTCTTTCGCCGGGCGACACCGCGCTCGTCACCTGGCCGACCTATCTCGGCGCGCTGCAGGCCTTCAACGCCTATGAGCCGCGCTACGACCGGTTGACCCCAGATGGCGGCAACATGACGCCCGCTGCCTACCACGCAGCGGCAGCCGCCGCCGGCGGCAAAGTGAAGTTTGCCTATCTGGTGCCGGACTTCGCCAACCCGACCGGCGAGACGCTCAGCCTGAAACAGCGCGAAGCGGTGCTCGACCTCGCCGGCGAACTCGACATCGCCGTCATCGAGGACGCCGCCTACCGCGCGCTGCGCTATGACGGCGAAGGCGTGCCGCCGATACTGGCGCTTGACTGCCAGCGCTCGGGCGGCATCGACAATGCCCGCACGCTCTATTGCGGTTCGTTCTCGAAGATCCTCTCGCCGGGCATGCGCGTCGGCTGGGTCTGCGCGCCGCGCCGCGTGGTGGAGCGCCTGGTGCTGATGAAGCAGGCCTCCGACCTCCACAGCCCCTCGATCAACCAGGTGGCCATGCATCGCGCCGCCGAGGCGATCTTCGACCAGCAGGTCGACAAGCTGATCGGCGCCTATCGCGCCCGCCGCGACGGCCTGCTCGGCGCGCTGGAGGCCCATATGCCCGAGGGCGTGACGTGGAGCCGGCCGGATGGCGGCATGTTCGTCTGGGTCACCTTGCCCGAGGGCAGCGACGCCACGGCGCTGCTTGCCCGCGCCGTCAAGGAAGCGCGCGTCGCCTTCGTGCCGGGCAATGCGTTCCATGCCGACGGCACCGGCCGCAACACGCTCAGGCTGAGCTTCACGCTCGCCGACAGCCGCGCCGTGGGCGAGGGCATTCCGCGGCTGGCGAAGCTGCTGGGGTAGCGGGGCAGCGACACCGGAACCTGCAGGGGCGTCCTGGCGTTTCATTCGCACCGGGCTCTGAACCCAAGGAGAGCAGGGATGACGATGATCCTCATCGGTGCGCTGCTGGTCGTTGCCGGCGTCGTCTATATGGCCGGCGCGGCGCTCGGGCGCGGGCGGCTCAGCGAGCCGACACCGCTCGGCACAGCCACCGACCGGACGGCGTCAAGATTGGCCGCGCCGACACTCGAGCCGCGGCGGCGCGGACTCGGTTTCCTCGGTCTGTCGCGGAACTGGCCGGGCCTGCTGATGGCGGGCGTCGGCGCCATGCTGCTGCTGTCGGCGATGCTTTGAGGCGTCTCAGCGTTTCAGGGAAACGCTGAGACTGAACACACTTCCTGGAATTGCTGGGCCAAACTCCAATCCCGGAGATTGGCTCCTCATCCGTCAGCTTGCCTTGGCCAGAAGCTTGTCCTGCGTCTTCGTCTCGAAGTCGCTGGCGTCGTGGCGCTCGTGCAACTGGAAGGCCGGGTCGCCGGAGAGGCGGTTGACCATGCGGCCGCGCTTCACCGCCGGCCTCGCGTCGATGGCGTCGGCCCAGCGCTGCACATGTTCATACTCATGCACCGACAGGAACTGGTGGGCATCGTTGTAGCTGCGGCCCTTGGCCAGGCCGCCATACCACGGCCACACCGCCATGTCGGCGATCGTATAGTCCGGCCCGGCGAGGTATTCGCTCTCTGCCAGCCTGCGGTCGAGCACGTCCATCTGCCTCTTGGTCTCCATGGCGAAGCGGTCGATCGCATATTCGATCTTCTCGGGCGCATAGGCGTAGAAATGGCCGAAGCCGCCGCCGAGATAGGGGGCAGACCCCATCTGCCAGAACAGCCAGGAGAAGGTTTCGGCCCGCGCCGCCGGATCCTTCGGCAGGAATTCGCCGAACTTTTCCGCCAGATAGGTCAGGATCGCGCCGGATTCGAAGACGCGGATCGGCTTCTCGCCGCTACGGTCCATCAGCGCCGGGATCTTGGAATTGGGATTGACCTCGACGAAGCCTGAGCCGAACTGGTCGCCTTCGTTGATGCGGATCAGCCAGGCATCGTATTCGGCACCCTTGTGGCCGCGCGCCAGAAGCTCCTCAAGCATGATCGTCACCTTCTGGCCGTTGGGCGTGGCCAGCGAATAGAGCTGCAGCGGATGCTTGCCGACAGGCAGTTCCTTCTCATGCGTCGGGCCGGCGATCGGCCGGTTGATGCTGGCGAAGGTGCCGCCATTGGGCTTGCTCCAGGTCCAGACTTTCGGCGGTGTGTATTGGTTCATCGGGAGGCCTTATGGGGTTTGGCGGGGTGCGGGTTGATCGGTCGGTTCGAGCTAAACTTAGGTGCGACCGAGCGCGCGTCAAATAGGGAAGTCCAAAATTTGTTGAACTATTGTCGAGGCGCAGCCATTTCCGTTCTCACCCGCAAGGGGAAGGGGAGAGCAACCCTTGCGCCTCCCCCCATCCGCCATACCTATAGAGGAAACGATCTTGCCAGGATGAACCGATGACCATCGACCAGATTTCACGCTCCGTCGTGGCCGTCCGCGCCACGGTTCCCGACGATGCCTTCACCGCCAACACGCTAGGCACGCGCCGCGAGGGCAGTGGCGTCGTCATCCGCGACGACGGGCTGGTGCTGACCATCGGCTATCTCATCACCGAAGCCGAGGAGGTCTGGCTGACCGACCAGGACGGCCGCGTCGTGCCCGCGCATGCGCTGGCCTACGACCAGGAATCGGGTTTCGGCCTGGTCCAGGCGCTGTCGCCGCTCGGCCTGCCGGCGGTGGCGTTGGGCGACGCCCACAAGGCCAAGGTCGGCGACGCCGTGACGCTCGTCGACGGCATCGGCCAGAGCGTGCGCTCTCATATCGTCACCAAGCAGGAATTCGCCGGCTACTGGGAGTATCTGCTCGACGAGGCGATCTTCATCGCGCCCGCCCATCCCTCATGGGGCGGCGCGGCGCTGTTCGGCAAGGACGGCAACCTGCTGGGGGTCGGCTCGCTGCGCCTGCAGATGAGCCGCGCCGGCGAAGTCGCCGACATCAACATGATTGTGCCGATCAACCTTCTGCCGCCGATCCTCGACGACCTGCTAACGCGCGGCCAGGTGGTCAAGCCGCCGCGCCCGTGGCTCGGCGCCTTCTCGGCCGAGTCGAACGGCGTGGTGGTGGTGATGAGCGTCACCGAAGGCGGCCCCGCCGCCAAGGCCGGCCTGCGCCAGGGCGACATCATCTCCGACGTCAGGGACGGGGAGGTCGACGGCCTTGCCGATTTCTACCGCAAGCTCTGGCAAAACCCGGCCGGCTCCGAAATCCCGCTGCGCGTGGTGCGCGACGGTCGCGAGACCTGGCTCCGCGTGAAATCCGCCGACCGCAACAGCTTTCTCAGGAAGCCGCATCTGCAGTGAGGTTGAAGCTGCCGATCTCCCCCCTTGTGGGGGAGATGCCCGGCAGGGCAGAGGGGGCGCGAAGGATCGCATCCTTTGATCTATTCTCTACAGAGAATCATGAACGAAGCCGAGATGTAACTCGCTGATAGGCTGGCGGGACAGCGCCCCCCTCTGGCCTGCCGGCCATCTCCCCACAAGGGGGGAGATCGGCGGTTTCGGCGCTGCGCAACGAGGACCCGTCTGATGCCGCCCGTAAAAGTCGATCCCGGCAAGGTGCATGAATTCGCCGATGCCGATCGCTTCCGTGCCTGGCTCGCCCGTCACCACGCCAGCGAGACCGAGGTCTGGATCAATATCCACAAGGTCGGTTCCGGCCTGCCCTCGATCACGCCGAAAGAGGCCATCGACGTCGCGCTGTGCTTCGGCTGGATCGACGCGGTGCGCAAGAGCCTGGACGACAAGAGCTACCTGCAGCGCTATACGCCGCGCGGCAACAAGAGCACCTGGAGCAGGATCAACGTCGACAATGTCGCCCGCCTGGTCGAGGCGGGTCGCATGACCGAAGATGGGCTGCGGCAAGTCGAGGCGGCCAAGGCCGACGGCCGCTGGGCGCGCGCCTATTCGGCCAAGGAAATGACCATCCCGCCCGACCTGCAGGCCGCCATCGACGCCGAGCCGAAGGCGAAGGCGATGCTGGCCGGGCTCAACGCCCAGAACCGCTTCGCGCTCACCTTCCGCACCCACAACATGAAGACCGAGGCCGGCCGCAGGAAGAAAATCGCCGACCTCGTCGAGATGCTGAAGCGCGGCGAGACGATCCATCCGCAGGGCAAGAAATAGCTCGGCCGGCGCAGCCCGGCATCAACGGAAAACGCCGCCTCGGGTCGGAGGCGGCGTTTCCGGGGTGGGATGGTCCAGGGGGGTCGGGACCATCCGGCCATGAAAAAGCAATCCCGGTGGGAGGAGATCGGGACTTAGGCCGCCTTCTTGGCGACGTGCTTCTTCACATGGTGCTTCTTCACGTGATGCTTCTTGGCGTGATGCTTGCGGTGCTTCTTCAGGTGATGCTTGCGGGCGTGATGCTTGTGATGCTTCTTGTGATGGGTGGCCTTGGCGGCGGGCTTCGCCGTCTCGGTGGTCGCGGCCGGAGCAGCAGTGGTCGTGGTGGTGGTCGTCGTCGCGGCAGGGGTGGTGGTGCCCGCGTTGGCGGCGCTGGTGCCGAGCGCCGGCACCGCGAAAGCGAGCGCGACGGCCAGGCCGAGAACGGAGAGAAGGGTCTTTTTCATAATCGGCATTTCCTTTTCGAAGATCGATATGTCGCTGGCCGCACCCGGCTGCTCCGGGAATGGTTATGCCACCCGGTTTTTTCGCGAGTTTTTCCCAACTGTTGAATCTTGTTTCTGGATTGTTTCCGCCGGGCGGGGCCACCGCTGGCGCCAGATGTTCGCGGCAGTCCAGCCGGAACTGGCGCAACGAACGAAATCTTTTCTCTAATCAACTGGGCGCGGCAGTTGGAATGTCGCATTCTGGTTGTGAGGACGTTGAGGGAACAACATGACCGGCACGACAGCACACTCCGGCAAGGTCGCCCTCGTCACCGGCGGCAATCGCCATATCGCGTTGGAAACCGGCCGCCGGCTCGCGGCGCTCGGCTTCACTGTGCTCGTCGGCGTGCGCGAC
>NZ_RZOF01000294.1:0-7885 GCF_003998955.1 Mesorhizobium sp. M4B.F.Ca.ET.017.02.2.1
GTATCAGACTATGCCAGCTTTCCAGAAATGCTGCGCGTTCGGCGTGAGTCCTGGCCTTCCAGTCGTAAAGCGCCGCCTGCGCCGCGTCTATTGCTGCCCTTGTTTCATCAATGCCCATATCGGGCACCGTTCCAAGCACTTCCAGACTCGCTGGATCGGTCACATCGACCGTCTCATTGCTGTGCGCATGCTGCCAAACATCTCCGATGAGCGCCCGTTGGCGAAACAGGTCCGCATCCTTCAGGAAACCGATCTTCGTGATTGCATTCATGGTCGTCATTGTCCTTTCAGCCGATGTCGCCGGCGCGGCTTGCACGATGGAAATTCGTCCGCGTGTCGCCGCAACCGTATCTTTCGCGAATCCTAGATCGATGGGCATGCTCTTGAAATTGCCGGGCGAAACAGGTTTCCCGCCCGATATCCTGCTGCTGCTGGACCCGTTGTAGCCGCCGCTGGGAAGGGTCGCCCAAGCGCGCCCAGCTGCTAACGGACGGATCGTGCATTTCCAGCGCTGCGTACCTCCACGCCCGTTTATTGCCGATGAACGCAGGTTCCTTTGACGGATCGAAGCTCTACGTCGCGGTATCTGATGATAGTGGAGAGCACACCGCATTTTTCATTGAGATTGCGCCCTCTGACCGTGATCACATTGCGTCAGCCAGGACTTCGAAAGCCGATCGTGCTGCAATCGCGGCGCGTTCTATTCGGCGGGATCTTGTGCATTGAAATCAGTCATTCACCACTACGTAGATCTTGCGCACGGTCTCGATCGTGCGCCACACGCCGACAAAGCCAGGTTTCATCACGAAACTGTCGCCGGCGCGATAAGTCTTGGTCTCGCCGTCCTTCTCCTCGATTTCAATCACACCCGAAATGATGTGACAGAACTCGTAGGTGCTGCCTTTCACCGAATGCGTAACGCCGGGTGTCGCCTCCCAGACGCCAGCCAGAACCTTCTCACTTTTCGAAGCGTCCTGCGCCCAAGTCTTGAATGATGGAGCGCCGGAGATGAGTCGCTCCGGCAACGGCAATGACTGCTTCGGCGTGAAGGCGGGATTCGTGTCGATCGAGATCAGAAGTGACATGTGAGGTTCCTGTTAGTAGCCAAGTTTCCGATCGGCGATGCCGATCAGTTCTCCCAGGCGCGGTGACGCCGGGTATCTCCACCAGCGATCGCGCAGCCGTATGCATGCTGGGACTGCGGAAAATGCGATCAGCTTCGCGAAAACTTCTTCGACATTCACGAGTACCGCTCGCCAGCGCTATTCATCGGATGCAGATAATGTCGCAGCCCGCGGGAGCATTCCCTGCCGAACGGCGCTGCGCTTTGGCTGAAGATTTTGAATATTAGGTCAGAACCAGCGAAACTTGCTGGCCTTCGAGTGCAACTTTGGGGCAAAAGAGGGCTGCAAAACCGTGCAACAGGCACCCGATCAAGACGTGCTCGCGAGCTTGGCAATTCGATAAAGGAGCGGGTCGACCTAAATGCAAAGATCAGTGCGCCTGAAATCTTTCGAACTGGTTGCGCGCGACATTGATGATGTCGACGTAAAGCTGCTGCATGCGCTCTCGATTTCGGTCCGGTGGCCGCATCGGCCAAAGGATTGGGAACTGCTGCGCCGTGCCGGCCGCGGCATCGTTGCTGTGGACGGGATCGGACGGGTTTTCGGCAGTGCGATGTGGTTTCCCCATGGGGACGATTTCGCCACCATCGGTTTGGTCATCACAACCCCCCGCACGCAAGCGCAAGGAGGCGGTCGATGGCTCATGGACTTAGTTCTGGGAGAGTGTGGCGATCGCAGCTTGACGCTCAACGCCACCCACGCTGCTTATCCTCTCTATGTCTCACTCGGCTTCACCGCCGAGGCGACGGTATACATGCGCCAAGGCGAGGTCTTACAGACGCTCCCAGTTCCGAACTTGGACGGCGAATTGAAGGCCTTGTCGAGCGATAGGCTACAGGAGATCGCGGCGCTGGATACCCGCGCGTTTGGGACAAACCGCGAGAGGCTGCTCGCGTTGCTCGCCGCGGATGCCTCAATTTGCACTTTGAGCCGTAGCGGCGAGATCGTCGGGTATTCCATGTGTCGCGAATTCGGGGGTGGTTTTGTCATCGGCCCGATCGTCGCGCGCGACGAACTTGACGCAATCCATCTTACCGCTGTGCATCTGAAAAATCTGATCGGGCGGTTCGTCCGCGTCGACACGCGCGAGAAGGACGGCGCGTTTGCCGAGTTCCTCCAGCAGAGCGGCCTTTATATTGCGGAGTCTGTTACGACCATGTCCAAAGGGCGCCGTTTCCTCAACCGAGAACACAACGAACCCTGGGTTTACGGGCTGGCCAGCCACGCATTCAGCTGAATACGACTTCCGCCTCCACTACCGCGATCCTAATGATCGTGAATATTTCCGAAGACATTGTCAGGCCGGCATATCCTGCCCCATCAATAGAAATGACCGATCCAGCCCCTGCCTTCGGCGTGGCCGCGAGTGGCGATGGCAGTATCCCTGGACACCGGTCCCGATGAGCACCGGTAAGGCTGACCGAGCGAGGTGCCCCTCCCAAGCGCATTCTGATGCGACTCGTACCGGTTTGCTTCATTCCCGACAGGCTTGGGAACGTGGGGGGCCCGCTCACTTGTCTGCCGACACATTGACCTTGCTTGGCGTGCCTGATTTCCGGCTCTTCAGATGGCAGCGATGTCCAGCTTCGAACCGTCGACCAGACGCGACAGCCGGAACGGTGTGGGATCGACGGAAGGTGTGTCGTTCACGACAAGCTCTGCAGCCAGATAGCCGAGCCCCGGGCCCAAACCGAAGCCGTGACCCGAGCAGCCCGCCGCGAGGACGAGACCTTCCACCCGGTCGATCTGCGAGACCACAGGCACCGCGTCCGGCGTGCAATCGACGAAGCCACCCCAGGCGCTATCGATCTCTATTTCGCGAAGTTGGGGAAACGTTTTCCGGACACTCTCCACCACTTGGCCCACCAGCCATTTCAAGGGCGGTGGATCCAGCACGCGATTCTGTTCGAATATCCGATCATCGTTGGTCAGCAGCGCCTGCATTGAATCCGGACCCGAAACGAACGAATGACCGACGCCGAGCCTGACGTTCTTCAGGCGGCGCAAGAACTGCGGCATGAATTCCCGGCCGTATCGGATAGCCTGGGGCGTAATCTCGAGGTTTGCCTTGCCGCTGATGGCAAGCGTATAGCTGCCGTCCAGTCGGCGTGTGATCGTGCAGTAGGGGGTCGAGACCGCCTCGCCTATGTTGATTGTCGGGGTGGAACGCAGTGCGGTCTGCCGAATGCTCGCTTGGGGGAAACTGATCCCGAGCGGCCGAAGAAAGCGCGAGGACCAGGCGCCGGCGGCGCACAGCACCGCGCTGGTTCTGATGTAGCCCTTCTCGGTGTGCACGCCCGCAATCTTGCCATTGGTCAAGTCGAGCGCCCGCGCGGCGCATCCCTGGTGGATCGTGGCGCCCAGAGCTCTGGCCCCTTCGGCGATAGCCGGCGCCGCGAGCGCAGGTTCGGCCTTGCCGTCCCGCTCCGAATAGGTTCCGCCGGCCCATTTATCGCGCGCTTCGGGGACACGCTCGGCCACCTCCGCCCGGCTCAGTACTCGGGTGTCGACCTCGTACTCCCTGGCGACCTCGCGCCACCTTTCCCAGCCGGCGAGCACAGCCTCGTCGTGGGTCGCATAGACGAGACCGCAGCGTCGGAATCCGAGGTCCCGATTGATATCGCGCGTGAGTTCGTCCCACAGTCGCATGGACATCACCGAGAGCGGCAGTTCGCGCCGGTCGCGGTTCTGCTGGCGGCACCAACCCCAGTTTCGGCTCGATTGTTCACAGGCGACGTGGCCCTTATCGAGGAGCGCCACAGAGAGGCCACGCTTCGCCAGGTAATAGGCGGCCGTAGACCCAAGGATGCCCCCGCCGACGATGACGACGTCGGCCTCGGCCGGGAGACGCTCATCGCTGTGAATGCGTTCTACGCGGGGCGACATGTTCAAACCAACCTCGGCTGCCAAGAATGCGGAAGCAAAGTTCCGATCAGCCCTTCATCGCATCGTGCGCTCGATAGAATTTGCCGAAATCATCGAGGACTTCGCAAGATGTTTGGGTTTTTGACCGCTTGATCGACAAGAGCTGCTCAAGCGCCGACCGAGTTCCAGTTCGGCGTCGAGCGGCACAACATGCGCGCGTGCTCGTTATCGCACTTGTGGGCCTGCTCCGCTTTCGGCAGGTGGCGTTGAAAAACTCGCGTTTGCGCTTGCTCGGCGTCGAACCGGCGGCTTAGAGCCGCCTGGTAGCTTTCGTTTCTAGCTGTCAAATCCGCAGAGCGGGCTGCCTCAGCGTTGATCAAGCAATTTGATCTGGAGATCTTCCCAGTGCTCCTTGAAAGCTTCTCGGGCGGTGTCGTAGTGGCGGCTTCTCAGGCCGTTGATGAGCCGCTCGTGCTCTAACGCCATTTCCTCAGCCGTCCCATAGAAATCCTGCCGCTGGACGAGGAGAAGCTCAATCTCGCCTTCCAGGCCCGAATAGGTTCGCTCCAGTCGGGCGCTCCCACTCGCCGCGACAATGGCGCGATGGAAGTCGCGGTCCGCGGTAACCAGCGCGGACCTGTCAGAGGACAGGGTCGAGGCGTGCATGACCGCGACCGCCTTGAGCGCCAAGGGCGGAATGACCCCGGTCAGCACGATCAAACGAATGGCTTCGCCCTCTATGGCGCCCCGCACACGTGTGATGTCGACAATGTCGTCAGGTCCGAATTCGGGCAGCACGAACCCTCGGTTCGGTATTTGACGCAGCAAGCCCTGGGTGACGAGTACCTGGGCCGCGGTACGGAATGTGTGCCGTGAGGTCGAATGCTCCTCGCACATTCTGGCGTCGCGGAGAAATTCGCCAGGCTGGAAATCTCCCGACAAGATGCGCCCTCGCAAGTCGTGCGTCAGGGCTTCTACCGCGCTAACGGGGAAAGGCTCAGCGTTGGTTTCTATGTCTTGGACTTGCTTCATGGCCTTGGTCGTCGATGTTGCGCGTGCAGCTACGCCATATGCGGCGATGTAGGGCAAGGAAGATCATGCTGTATCGCACCCTACTTCTGCACGGACCGAAGCGCCTCGTCGAGGCCCTCGAGCAGACGTCCTGCGTTGGACGATGTGAAGACAAGCGGAGGCCTAATCTTGAGGATATTGGCATCTGCTCCCGTCGCGGAAATGAGGATGCGCCGATCGCGCAAGGCGTTGACGGCCGCTAGCGCACGGTCCATGTCCGGAATCTTCCGGTCGCGATCCTTGACGAGTTCGACGGCGAAATAGAGGCCCGTCCCCCGAACATTGCCGACGAATTCGTACTTGTTTTGCAGGTCGCGGAGGCCGTCGAGGATTTCGCCGCCGACCTTGGTAGCGTTGTCCATCAAACCCTCTTCGACGATCGTGTCGAGCACGGCCTGCGCAGCGGCGATGGCGACGGAGTTGCCACCGAACGTGTTGAAGTAGCGCATGCTGGACCCGAATTCGGCCACGAGTTTGGACCGCACCACCAAGCCCGCAACGGGATAACCGTTGCCCATAGGTTTTCCAAGCGTGACGATATCCGGATCGACCTCGTGACGGGCGTGCCCCCAAAGGTGGGTACCGGTCCGCCCGAAGCCGGATTGTACTTCGTCGGCTATAAACAGGCCTCCAGCCTTGCGTACTACTTCCGCCACCGGCCCCAACGCGTCCGTGGGGTCGACATAGAGACCATCGGAGGAGAAGACGGAGTCGGCGACGAAGGCAGCGAGGCCCCCGCCATGCCTTTCGAGGTCGGCAATCTGTCGCGCAACATCTTCCGCCATCCGCCGCCCGATTTCCTCGACGGGCAGGCGATAGGAGTCGGGCGCAGCGACCGTGCGGAGAAGGGGATCGAGGGCCGACTTCTTCCCAAGGGACGGCGAGATTGCCGCCACCGCACCGCTGTTGCCATGATAGGCCTCGGCCGTGACAATGACGCCAGTCTTGCCCGTGTGGTACCGCGCGATGCGCAAGGCGAGATCGTTGGCCTCGGAGCCAGTGCAGGTGAACATCGCACATCCGGTGCGGCCGAGTTCGCCACCGAATGTATTGATCAGGGCTTCGGCATAGTCCAGCAGAGGTTCCTGCATGTAGCGCGTGTGGGTGCAGAGGACTTCGAGCTGCTTCTGGATAGCCTCGACGACGCGTGAATGAGAGTGACCTAGCGATACGACGTTATTATAGGCGTCGAGATATTCGTTGCCGTGCTTGTCATAGAGGAAGACGCCCTTGGCGCGAGAAATCTCCACCGGCGATCTGTAGAATAGTCGATACGCGGGGCCAAGCAGCCTTTGCCGCCTGGCCACATGCAGAATGTCTTCACCTGGGAGATGAGACGCGTCCTGAGGGTTGAAGCCATTGGCCATGTCGCCACGGTAGCCCTTGGGCAGGGTAGTCGCTTGTTTGGGCATTACGGTTCCTCTCGGGTCAGAAGATCGGATATTTGTGCGGTCGACACCGAGTTGAACCACTCGAGATGAGCCCACCCGGCTTCGGTGTGGCGCATGATGTAGCGGCTGTTCTCAGGGAATATCTCGGCGCGCCAGCAGGTCAGAAGCGCGCGGACCGCAAGTCGGCCCATCGCCAGGAAAGGGATAAGGCGGAGTTCTTCGTCCGTCAGTTCGGCGTAGCGAAGATAGCCGCGCAGAACATCGCGCGGTTCATCGAACAGGTCACGCCGGTTCGCATGGTCGATGGTCTTTGGCATCTGATTCATCAACGCAGTGGACACGTCGACCGCGATGGCGGTGCGGACGGCATCGCCAAAATCGATGACCCCAGTCAGGAACTGCGGGCTGGCGTGGTCAACGACCAGGTTCGACGTATTGAAGTCGTTGTGGAGCACTTGCCGCCGGCACAGGTCGAGCCGCGGCTTGATCTCGGCAAACCGCTCAAGCGCGCGGACCGTCCACTCCCGCTTGCAGCCCTCTGGAATGAAGCCCAACAGATCGGAGAGATCGAGCAGATGGGTGACGTCCCATGCCAGCGTCCGATCGTCCGCGGGATGGGAAAAATCGGCCATTGAATGACGTAGCTTCGCCAAGACCTCGCCAATCCGTTCGCGCTGTGGAGCGGTGGAAGTCGTCCGGTCGAGCGGCGCACCGCAGAGGAAGGTGATGAGCCGCACCACTCTCCGCTCGCCGGCACTGGTCGTGACGATGGGCAAATCCGCGCCGTCGACGCCGCGATGTGCACGGGGGATGGGTAGGTCAGGAGCCCGCTGCTCGAGATGGCGCAACAGCGCGACCTGGAAATCGAGTTCCTCCACCCGCTCGGAAGGATGAGCGATCTTCAGGACGAACTTCCCTCGGCCGGCGCAGTCGAGGAGGAACGTGTCGTCCTTCTCGGTTTCAAAGCGTCTGGCCGAGCCACGCACGCCATATAGAAGTTTGGCGATTTCTTCTGCTTCCGCCGCACCCACAGGATGGCACGCCTCGGAAAGCTCCGAGGCGCGGGCCGGCTGAACCTGATGATTGTGACCCATCTTCCACTCAATTCATATCCTGCCTCAAGAGCGCGCAGCGCCGCAGGCTTGACTACCTCACATTTCCATTTTTGTACAACAATTTGTTTGTCAATCGACATGATCGCCGTTTTGGGATCGAAGGTCGCAGCCCAATTTCGACCAAATTTTCGACTGGATCATGCGGGCAGCTTGGATGCACTATGACCGGAAGGAGCAATAATGTTGAGGATTATCACCGACATAGCAAGCCGTTGCCCGGGCATGGTTCGCGATATACCAACGCTGACGAAAACCGGCTGGACGTTTGATGCCCCTATTGATTGTTGGACAATCTATTGCAATAACTGCTTCGCTATGC
>NZ_RZOF01000295.1:0-7830 GCF_003998955.1 Mesorhizobium sp. M4B.F.Ca.ET.017.02.2.1
GTCTTGCCAGATTCCCGGCGCCGTGATGACGCCCGGAACCTCCAGGCACTTCGACGTGACGGTCTCGGCCAATGGCGAGTTCGAGAACTGCGCGCGCGGCTCCTACGGGCCGGCGCCGGGAGACGACATCGTCTATCCGATCGGCCAGGCTTGCGCCAAGGGCGGCGGGGCTCCGACCATCCGCGTCGAGAAGACCGGCGACAGCGAATGCCAGCCCGGCCAGCCCTGCTCGTTCGAGATCACCATCACGAACGATGGGCCAGCCGCCTTCTCCGGTCCGGTCCGGATCGGCGATGCGATCGGCGTGGAAGGACTGGGCAGGCTGGAAGGCGTCGAGATCACGTCGATTGAGCCGCCCTTCGGCTGCTCGCCGGAACCGACGACGCTGCCTTTGTCCTGCATTGCCAACCTGACGCTCGGCGCCGGGGAAAGCCACGTGCACAATGTCACCATGGTCATCCCCGATGACGGCCGCCTGGCCAATCTGCAGGGCACGGTCAACGGTCAGAACTGCGTTGGCGTCCTGTCCCCGGATACGCGGGTGCAGGGCGGCGGCGACGTGCTTGCCGGCGATCAGGCCAACATCCAGGGCAATCGCGGCAGGGCCTATGCGTGCCATCCCTTCACCATCAGGAACGAGGTGAAGAAACAGTGCTCGGCAGGTTTCGTCATGAACGATGCCGGCCGCTGCGTCTGCCCCGAAGGCACCACCTACCGCAACGGCCAGTGCACGGGCGGCGGCGTCATCGTCGAGCCGAAGCCCAAGCCCTGCGTGCTGCTCAAGGGCCAGATCCGCACCGAGGACGGGCGCTGTGTCTGTCCGCGCGGAACCGAGCTCGAGAACGGCGCCTGCGTGAAGATCACGCAAGGCTGCACCATACCCGGCTCGGTGCCGTCGGCGGACGGCGACAGCTGCTACTGCCCCAAGGGCACGCATCTCGACAGGATCGCGAATGCCTGCGTGCGGGACAAGCAGAAGCCCGAGCAGTGCACCATTCGCGGCCAGGTCCACGACGCGGACGGCGATTGCGTCTGCCCGAAGGGAACCGAGGTGCGCAATGGCGCCTGCCGGCCGATCCGGCCGAAACCGGAGCAGTGCCGCATCCCCGGCCAGGTCCGCAATGCCGATGGCGATTGCGTCTGCCCGAAGGGGACAGAGCTGCGCAACGGCGCCTGCCGGCCGATCCGGCCACAGCCCGAGCAGTGCACGATCCGCGGCCAGATCCACGACGCCAACGGCAATTGTGTCTGCCCGAGGGGTACGGAGATCCGCGACGGCGCCTGCCGGCAGAAGAAGCCCGAACTGGAGCAGTGCACCATTCGCGGCCAGGTCCACAACAAGCGTGGCGAGTGCGTCTGCCCGCGTGGCACCGAGGTCCGTGACGGCGCCTGCCGTAGGGTCCGGCAGGAATGCGCGCCGGGTTCGCAGCTGATCAACGGCCAGTGCCAGCCGATCATCATCCTGCGGCGCTGCCCGACCGGGACGACCGGAAAATATCCAAACTGCGTCCCGCTTCGCAAGCCGGGCGTGGAGGTCAACCCGAACCTGCTGCTCAATCCGAACATCCTGCAGCAACTGGTGCCGAGACGCACGCCGCAGGTGCAGCAGGATCCGGCGGGAGCGAACATCCAGAACTCCAAGCCGTGATCTAGCGATAGGAAAACCAGAACCCCGCCGGAGCAATCCGGCGGGGTTTTTCGTTGGCGGGATCGCCCGCGTGAACCTTGATGCCGCGAGCGGCGACCAATCGCTGAAGGAACACATCAGGAGAGAGAGATGTCTTCAGTCAGCTATGCCTTTCGCAATACGGTTGCGACTGTTGCCCTGTTCGCAGCCGGACTAGTCAGCACCTCCGCTTTCGCCACACAGGCCAACATCAAGTCGATGTCGTTCGACACGCAGAGCGTCAACACCACGCTTCATGTCGTTTCGAGCGACAAACAGAAATGGGACAGGCTGAAAAGCGGCACGGTCCAGTTCTGGGGCCACATGAAGATCGACACACGCTGGCCAGGCTACGTGCAGCAGGTCGGTGTATCGCTCGGCGTATGCGGCCCCAGCCAGTGCGGGGCGTTTCCGCCGATCTGGAGCGCATCGCCGGTCAGCCGCGACTATGATCACCAGGAGAACTTCTCCTTCGATCCCTCGATCATGGCGCTGTCTTCGAATGCGGACATCGCGTCGGTGCCCTATGGCGATCAGATTATCGCCAAGTGCAACCAGCACCTCCAGCCCGATGGGCCGACGAAGTCCTATTCGTTCACACACACTTTCCACGCGACCTTTTCGGCGCTGACCGACAAGGCGCTCGACATGCACAATGCTGCCACCGAGGTGATGGGCGGCAGCTGGCCCTATCCGATCTACGAATCGCATTATGCCGAACACGGTTCGTTCGACGTTCAGGTCGTCTGCGATCCCGTCGTCAAACCGGCGGCTCAGGACATCGCCGTCGACTTCGGCGAATTCGAGACAAAGAACGTCAAGCTGTTCCTGACCACCTACCGCTCGAACCAGCCCGGCTCGACACCCGGCACAGTGTGCCCGGCGCTCAAGGTGACCAGCCGCGCGCAGGCCAACAAGGCCGGGCCGGTATCGATGCGCATCTGGCGGCAGAAGGACGATGGGCCGATCACATCGGAGTTCAAGCAGGTCTGGGCGTCCTTCGACGCGGGCAAGAACGGCTATTTCGCCATCTATGAGAAATGGGAGAATGTCGGAGCGACCGCGTACTTCCAGTACAAGACCGAAATAGTCGGCAACGGCCCGTTCGAGCCCTTCGACGGCTGGAAGGACATCACCGTCCATTGCACTGGCGCCGGCGGCGGCGGCTTCACCGATGGACCGCAGGCCGATCCCGACAACCCGCCGGCAAAGGCCGACTGGCAAGGCGAAGTGACCGTTTCCGACAGCGCCGGATCCAGGAAACTTTGCCCGCGCAAAGGCCAGGTCGCGTTCGAAGCGAGCCGCGATGCTCCCGGCGCGTTGCACTATCGAATCGGTTGCTCGAATGGCGCCTTCTTCACCGGCACCGCGGTCGCCTTCAACGAAGGCGGTGTGTTCAAGGCCAGTGCCGCGCACGATCTCAGCATTAGCAGGACCCGCTCGATCCAGTGCACCTTGCAGGAGATCAAGCCAAATGGATCCATCGCCACCATCGACATGGATGCGGAGGATTTCACCTGCATAAAACGGACTATCGAGCCCAAGGTCGACGATCTGGTCTCAAGCCCGCGACCCGACTTCGGCAAGCCCAGGCTGCCGCCGGTCGTCGTCGATCCCGGCCGCAAATGCCTGCCTAGCCAAAGTCTGCTGCGCGGCAAATGTGTCGACAGGCCGCTGGTGGCCGCGTGCAAGAACACCGAGAAGCTGGTCGACGGCCGGTGCATCGGCGTCAGCATCCACTGCCTGCCCGGCTATCATCAGGTCGGCCTGAAATGCGTGAAGAATGCCGTGATCGCCGGGAAATGCCGGCGTGACGAACAGCGCATCAATGGCGAATGCGTTCGCATGCCTTCCATCATCATCGACTGCAAACGCGGCTATCATCTGGTCGGCAAGGCATGTGTGAGGGACGCAATCATCACCACGGGCTGCCGGCCAACCGAAATGACGGTGCGCGGACATTGCGTGCCCAGGCCGGCTTCGAAGACGCTTGGGCTGCAGAAGTTGAAGCAAGGCAGGGGCCAGTCGTTTCTGCCGGGGCAGGCCAGGTCACGGCTTCAGGTGAACTGAATCCCGCTGCAAACCAGGAGAGAGGCGGTGCCGCCTCTCTCCTTTGCGGGGATGACGAACCTCGTCCTGGTCTGGAGCGACATGCGTCCTTTTTGGCACTAGCTGCCCTCCAACACATAATCGGGCATGTCCTTTCCGAAAATCGGTTCCGATTTTGCAGCCGATGCGCTAGGGCGGAGCGGACTTGAAGAACGGGAAGCGGACATGGCCAAGAAAACCCTGATCGCGCCATCGGTGCTGGCGTCGGATTTCTCGAAGCTCGGCGACGAGGTCGAAGCCGTCGCAGCGGCCGGCGCCGACTGGATCCATCTCGACGTCATGGACGGCCATTTCGTCCCCAACATCACCTTCGGCCCGCCGGTGGTGAAGGCGATCCGCAACCGTACCAAGGCCTTCTTCGATTGCCATCTGATGATCGCGCCGGCCGATCCCTATCTGGCCGCCTTCGCCGAGGCCGGCTGCGACGGCCTGACCGTGCATGCAGAGGCCGGGCCGCATCTCGACCGCTCGCTGCAGACCATCAAGAACCTCGGCAAGAAGGCCGGCGTGTCGCTCAACCCGGCGACACCCGAAAGCGCTGTCGAATACGTGCTCGACCGGCTCGACCTCATCCTGATCATGACCGTCAATCCGGGCTTTGGCGGTCAGGCGTTCATTCCGGCAATGGTCGACAAGGTGAAGCGGGTGAAGGCGCTGATCGGCAACCGTCCGATCCGCATCGAGATCGACGGCGGGGTGTCGCCGGAGACGGCGCCGCTGGTCACCGCGGCGGGCGCCGACGTGCTGGTCGCGGGCGCCGCCATCTTCAAGGGCGACAGCGTCGAGGCCTATCGGGCCAACATCGAGGCGATCAGGACCGCGGCGGACAGCGCCGCCGCCTGATCCTGGCCGTTGACCGTATCTCGGCTGGATACCCAGTCTGATTGATAGCCGAAATGAGTAGCTTCGCTGTCCAGCGCCTCAAGCTTCTCAGAAAATTCAATATTCTTGAGCCGCCCGTTACTTCGGCGAGCCACTGCGCTCTCTATCCTCTTTAAGTCCAATACCATCATCTTCCGCTTGAGGCCGCGAAGTGTGGCACGGTATAGTACGCCTACGGGATTGAGACTGCTTCGCAACAAGAACCAACAACAGGCCAAGGCAGGCAACAGGAGCGATATTGACGTACGGAACCGCCGATCCGGGCGATGAAGGTGCCGGACCCAAGAGCACCCTTGCCAGCACGGTCTATCATCAACTTCGGGACGATCTCTTGCGCGGTGTGCTGGAGACCGAAAGCAAGCTTCGGGTCGAATGGGTGGTTTCGCGATATGGCGCCGGCGCCTCGCCCGTGCGCGAGGCGCTTAACCGTCTGGCTTCGGAAGGCCTGCTCGGCCGCCACGACCAGCGCGGCTTCTTCCTGATGCCGGTCAGCGCCGAGGAGCTGGATGAGCTGACCCGCACCCGCTGCTGGCTGGAGGAAAGGGCGCTGCGCGAATCGATCGAGCACCGCACCGGCGAATGGGAAGAGCAGCTGGTGCTGGCGCTGCATCGCCTGGCGCGCGCCCAGCGCCGCCTGCCGGGTGAGCCCTCGACCAACAATCCGGACTGGGAGAAGCTGCATCGCGCCTTCCATCGCGCGCTGATCGGGGGCTGCCGGTCGCACTGGCTGGTCGGTTTCTGCGACCAGCTTTCCGACCAGGCTTCCCGCTACCGGCTGATCTCGCAGCACGGCCCGGGTGACGAGCGCGACGACCTTGCCGAACACCGCCAGATCGCCGAACGCACCCTCGATGGCGACGCCGACGGCGCGGTCGAGGCCTTGCTCAACCATTACCGGCTGACGGCGGCCATGTGCATGGCGCGTTTCAGCCAGGACGGCGATCCCAAGGCAACCGCGGCCAAGGCGTTGCGCGGCCGCAAATAGCTGCTCTTCCAGTCTCAAATCTGATATTCGCTCTCGCCGCAACGATGCGAATTTAGGATTCGCCGCGCCACGCGGGAGCAACAATGAGCAATCACCTGTTCGACGCTTTTCGCGCCCGCGTCACGGCACCTCGGCGGCTGTTGATGCAGACGGATGACGGGCGCTCCCTCACCTATGGCGACATGCTGGCGCGCTCGGCCCAGCTGGCGCATGCGCTGGTGCAATCCGGCGTGGCGCCGGGCGACCGCGTCGCCGTGCAGGTCGAGAAGAGCCCGGAAGCGGTGCTGCTCTACCTTGCTTGCCTGCGCGCCGGGGCCGTCTTCCTGCCGCTCAACACCGCATACACTCTGCCGGAACTCCGCTATTTCTTTGGCGATGCCGAACCGCGGCTGGTGGTCTGCGACCCGGCAAGAGCGGCCGATATCGGCCCGCTGGCTCAGGCGTCCGGCGCGGCGCTGGCGACGCTTGGTCAGCACGGCGACGGTTCGCTGCCCGAAAGCGCTTCCGGAAATCAGGCGGATTTCGACGATGTGGCGCGCGGACCGGACGACCTTGCCGCGATCCTCTACACGTCGGGAACGACCGGCCGCTCGAAGGGCGCCATGCTCAGCCACGAGAACCTCGCCTCGAACGCGCGCGTGCTGGTCGAGCATTGGCGCTTCAGCGCCGAAGACGTCCTGATCCACGCGCTGCCGATCTTCCACACGCATGGCCTGTTCGTCGCCACCAACGTGATCCTGATGGCCGGCGCCTCGATGCTGTTCGAGGCGAGATTCGATCCGGTCCGCATCGTCTCGCTGCTGCCGCGCGCCACCGCGCTGATGGGCGTGCCGACCTTCTACGTGCGCCTGCTGCAGCAGCAGGGCCTGGACGCCCAGGCGGCGAAAACCATCCGCCTGTTCATTTCCGGCTCGGCGCCCTTGCTGGCCGAGACGCATGCCGCCTGGCGAGAGCGCACCGGCCACGCCATCCTCGAGCGCTACGGCATGACCGAAACCAATATGAACACATCCAACCCCTACGATGGCGAGCGGCGCGCCGGCACGGTCGGCTTTCCCTTGCCGGGCGTTTCGCTGCGCATCGCCGATCCCGACGGCGGCGGGTCGCTCGCACAGGGCGAGGTTGGCATGATCGAGGTGAAGGGCCCGAACGTCTTTGCGGGTTACTGGCGGATGCCGGAAAAGACCAAGGCCGAATTCCGTCCCGACGGCTTCTTCATCACCGGCGATCTCGGCCTCGTCGATCGGGACGGCTACGTGCATATCGTCGGGCGCGGCAAGGACCTGATCATTTCCGGCGGCTACAACATCTACCCCAAGGAGATCGAGGGCGAGATCGATGCGCTTGCCGGCGTCAGCGAAAGCGCGGTGATCGGCGTCGCCCATCCGGACTTCGGCGAGGGTGTCACTGCGATCGTGGTGCGCAAGCCGGGCTCGGCCATCGGCGCGGCCGATGTCCTCGACGCCATCGCGGGTCGGCTCGCCCGATACAAGCATCCGAAGCAGGTGATCTTCGTCGACGAGCTGCCGCGCAACACCATGGGCAAGGTGCAGAAGAACGTTTTGCGCGAGACCTACAAGGATCTCTACGGCCAATAGTTTTCGATGACGATGCGCGAAGGGCTCCGGCCAATTGCGAACGTTGGTTTCCTAATTGACGGTAGGATCGAGGGCCTACGCCCCGAACACCTTCTTGCCGCCGATCCAGACGCTCTTCACGTCCAGATCCTCCGACAATGCCACGATGTCGGCTGCGGTGCCGTTGGCGAAGCGGCCGAGCCGGTGCGCCTGGCCGATCGCCTCGGCTGGATAGAGCGAAGCCATGCGCAGCGCCTCGCCAAGCTCCAGCCCGACGACGCGGTGCATGAAGCGCACGGCCGAGATCATGTCGAGATCGGCCCCGGCCAAGGTTCCGTCGGCCAGCCTGAGGCTGCCGTCCTTGCGGTATATGGTGCGGCCGTTCAGCGTGAACGACGTCATGTCGGTGCCGATCGTCGCCATGGCGTCGGTGACCAGCACGATCTTGCCCGGCCCCTTCTTGGCGCGCAGCGCGATCGCCATAGTGGCTGGATCGACATGGATGCCGTCGGCGATGATTCCGGCCGACAACCCGCCTGTGTCGATGGCCGCGCCCGCCAGCCCCGGCTCGCGGTTGCCGATCTGGCTCATGGCGTTGAAGAGATGGGTCA
>NZ_RZOF01000296.1:0-7782 GCF_003998955.1 Mesorhizobium sp. M4B.F.Ca.ET.017.02.2.1
GCGTCGTCACGATTGACCGGATCGATCCGGCCGCCGGCACGATCGCCGGGCAGGGCGCCGACATGCAGCCCGAAGCACCGGCCACGGCAGCCATTCCGGCACCGCAGCCGGTGAGGACTCCCGCCCATTCCAGGGCGATCGATCCCGATGTCGTGGCGCCGCCGCAGCTTTCCGCCGAAGAGCTCGAGCGGGTCGAGCCCCGCGCGCCGCTCAGCGATCTCGCGCTCGCCGGCCCGCTCAAGCCGCCCAAGTTGAAGATGCCGGACGACTGGAACGGGACCAAGCTGTTCCAGCCCGTTGCCGCCGCCGCGGGCCTGATCGAAGCGAAAGGCTACGCCGTTGCCGTCTCGGGCGTCGAGGTCCTCGGGCAGGACGAGACCTGTGGCGAGGAGGGCAAATCCTGGGCCTGCGGCATCCGCGCCAGGACGGCGTTCCGCTCTTTCCTGCGCGGCCGCACGGTGGTCTGCACGGTGCCGCCCGAGGGCGGCCGCGACACCATTTCCGCCGAATGCCGCGTCGGCAATCAGGATGTCGGCCAATGGCTGGTGCAAAACGGCTGGGCGCGTGCCGCCGCAGGCGGGCCCTATGTCGAGGCGGGCGAGAAAGCGCGCACCGCAAGGAAAGGCATCTTCGGCGCGGCTCCGGATCTTTCGGGCGTGCCCTCACTCCCTGCCGCCCTGCCCCCGGCGCCCTCCGCGCCGAGTTCGATCCTGCAGGAAGAGGATGGGATCCTTACGCCGCTAGCTGACCAGCCAGCGCCCGCTCAATGAGCGCCCGCGTCTCGGCGATGCCGTAGAGGGCGGCGAAGGAACCGAAGCGCGGACCGCGCTCCTGTCCGATCAGCACCTGGTAGATCATCTGGAAGAAGGCGACCGAAACGCCGGGCCCGCCTTCCGGGCTCTGCTTGGAATGGTCCTGATAACGCTCGATCCGCCGCGCCACGTTGAGCGCCGCGTTCTGGATCGCTTCGCCGTCGGCGCCCTGCGGCAGCGCGCCGAGCGCGTCCGAAAGCTTCGCCAGTGCGTCGCGCTCCACGTCGTCGGCGGCGCGGAAAACCTTGGTCGGCTTCACGAAATCGTCGAAATAGCGGATCGCGTAGCCTGTCAGCCGGTCGAGCTCGGGATGCGTCGCCGGCGTCACGCCAGGTGCGTGGCGCGAAATGAAGCCCCACAGCACCGCCTTGTCATGCGCATTGGAGGCGCTGACCAGATTGAGCAGCAGCGCGAACGGCACCGGCAGGTCGATGGCCGGCGGGTTGCCGTCATGCATGTGCCAGACCGGATTGCCGAGCCGTTCCTTCCAGTCCTGCCGCGGATAGGCGCCGAGGAAGGTGTAGTACTCGTCCACGGCCCTCGGAATGACGTCGAAATAGAGCTTCTTGGCCTGCCGTGGCCGCTGATACATGTAGAGCCCGAGGCTCTCGGTCGGCGCATAGGTCAGCCACTCGTCGATGGTCAGCCCGTTGCCCTTCGACTTCGAGATCTTCTGGCCGTTCTCGTCGAGGAACAGCTCGTAGACGAAATGCTCCGGCGCGCGTCCGCCGAGGATGTTGCAGATGCGGTCGTAGATCACGGCGTTGGTCTGGTGGTCCTTGCCGAACATCTCGAAGTCGACGCCGAGCGCCGCCCAGCGCATGCCGAAATCAGGCTTCCACTGCAGCTTCACCTTGCCGCCCTTGATCGAGAGCGTGGTCTCGGTGCCGTCATCGTCGAAGGTTATGGTGCCGGCCTTGGCGTCGACATGCTTCATCGGCACGTAGAGCACGCGGCCGCTCTTCGGCGAGATCGGCAGGAACGGGCTGTAGGTCGCCTGGCGCTCTTCGCCGAGCGTCGGCAGCATGACGGCCATGATCTCGTCGTAGCGCTCGGCGGCGCGCAGCAGCACCTCGTCAAAGCGGCCCGCCTTGTAGTACTGCGTCGCGCTGGCGAACTCGTAGTCGAAGCCGAACGTGTCGAGGAAGCGGCACAGCATCGCGTTGTTGTGGTCGGCAAAGCTCGCATAGTCGCCGCCGAACGGATTCGGAACCGACGACAGCGGCATGTGCAGATACGGCTCCAACGCCGCGCGGTCCGGCACGTTGTCGGGGATCTTGCGCATGCCGTCCATGTCGTCGGAGAAGCAGAGCAGCTTGGTCTTGACCTTGTCTTCCGTCAGCACGCGGAAGGCGTGCCGCACCATGGAGGTGCGCGCCACCTCGCCGAACGTGCCGATATGCGGCAGGCCGGACGGGCCATAACCGGTCTCGAACAGGACGGTGTCCGGAAACGCGGCGTTCTTGTAGCGCGCGATGATCTTCTTGGCTTCCTCGAACGGCCAGGCCTTGCTCTCCGCGGCGGCCGCAAGCATCTCGGGATTGAGATCGATGGTGTTTGATCCCGTCATGTCAAAAGTTCCAGCTATCGGCCGGCTTGCCGGCGGAGGTAAGATTTTCACCCGGTCCTCTAGGCGCGACAGGCCGGAGCGTCAACGATTTGCGGCGGTTTTCCTTGCGGCGTCCACCTGGCGACCCTACCTTCGGGGCGCATTATCAAGGAGTTTTGAATGCCTTTGACGCCACACGAAGCCCTGATCTACCTGATGGTCATCACTTCGGCTTCCGACCGCGACATGACCGATGTCGAGCTTGCGCGCATCGGCGACGTCGTCCGCTCATGGCCGGTGTTCGTGGATTTCAACCAGGACAGGCTGGTTGCCGTCGCTCAGGCCTGCCAGAAGGCGTTGAACGCCGAGGACGGACTGGAAGGCGTGCTCGAACTTGTCGAAGGGGCGCTGCCCGAACGGCTGCGCGACACCGCTTATGCCGCCGCTTTCGAGGTCGCCGCCGTCGATCTCGAAATGCGCATGGAAGAAGTGCGGGTGCTGCAGTTGATCCGTCTCAAGCTCGATCTCGACACGCTGACCGTCGCCGCGATCGCCCGCGCGGCGAAGGCGCGTCTGCGCACGCTGACTTAGGTTTGGTCGATATTCAGGTGAGGCCGGCCTGCGAATGGCGGTCTCCAGCGCTTCCGGTGCTCAGGTACTCAAGTACGCTCCGCTCCGGTTCTCGGAAGCCACCACTTTCGGCGCGGCCTGAGCTCAACCTCAACAAGCCCTGGCCGTGCTGCGGTCCTCAGAAGAAGCTGACCGGGAAATAGCGGAGGTAGAATTCGGCGAAGGTGCCCTTCACCGAGATCTCCTGCAAGGCGTAGTCCATGGCCGCCGCCAGCGCCGGATCGCCGGCGCGGGTGGCGATCGCCATGCCCGAGCCCAGATATTCCGGGGCCAGATAGGGTCCGCCGGCGAAGCGGCAGCAGCCGGAGGCATCGGTGCCGCCCAGCCAGAAGGCAAAGCGCATGCCGTCGCCGAAGGCGGCGTCGATCTTGCCGGACTTGAGGTCGCCATAGAGCGCTTCCGGCGCGTCGAAGGGCACGACCTGAACGGTGCCGAAATACTCGCGCAGCATCTTCTCATGCGCCGAGCCGGCGATGACGCCGACCCGCTTGCTGCGCAGCTTGTCGAGGATCGGCTCCGCGAAGGCTTTCGCTTTCGGCATGATGAAGCGCGCCGGGAATTGCAGATAGGAGCGCGAGAAGGCGTATTTCGTCCGCGTCTCCGGCGTCGCGGCGATGCCGGCGATGATCGCCTCGCCTTCGCCCTTCTGCAGCGCCTCGTCGAGCTCGCCCCAGGGCAGCGCCTGGATCTGGCACTTTTCGGCGATGCCGAGCTCGGCGCAGATCGCGCGCGCCAGATCGACATGGAAACCGGACAGCTTGCCCGCGCTGTCGAGGAAGTTGAACGGCGGAAAGTCGGTGGTGGTGAGGAACCTAAGGCGCGGCAACGCCGAGAGGTCGGGCTTCGGCAACCGCTCCTTGGCGTCCCACAGCACCGGCACCTGCGGCTCGGCGGCAAATGTAATGCCGGCAAAAAACTGCGCCGCCGCCAGCATCGACAGGGCGATGACCATCCGTCGCAATGTCACAAGAAGGCTCCGCCCAGTCATGTCCTTGGGCTTTTCGTACGAAAATAGCGCCGGCACAATGGTTTTTGATTTCAACCTGCGAATTTAAGCGTATGGTTTAGGTAGTTTGCAAATACGCTCCGCGGCGCCGGCTGAAAGGGGGTCAATCACCCGGTCGCTAAAGCGGTGCAGCTTTGCAATCCGGGGTTGATGGCGAAGCGCGGGTCAGGCATCTACCATCGATCTCTGATGCGGACGGCAACATGGGGTAGATGTTGCGATGGGTCATTTTGATCGCACACTGGAATACATCGATCAGCTGCAGCACGCCAACACGGCGGCCGCGGTCTGCGAAAGGCTGCTTGGCGTCACGTCGAATTTCGGCCTGACGGCGCTGATGGCCGGAACCGTGCCGCATCCGGGCACGCCGCGCGGCCAGCAGAAGGACCACGTGCTGCTCTGCGACTGGCCGGGCGAATGGCTGGAGCGCTATGTGGCGCGCAACTACGTCGACCACGATCCCGTCGTCAGCCACATGAAGCAACTTCAGGCGCCGTTCCAGTGGCGTGAGGCCTCGGAAAGCATCCGCATCGACAAGAGCAGCGGCGAGGTAATGGGCGACGCCAGGGAGTTCAAGCTGCGCGACGGCCTGGCATTCCCGCTGATCACGCTCGACGGCCAGATCGTCATGGTGTCGCTAGGCGGCGAGGCGGTCGAGCTGTCGGAAGCGGAGTTCGGGATGGTGTCGCTGGCGTCGACCTATGCGATCGGCCGCGCCATGCAGCTCCATACGATGGCCGCCAAGACCATCGATCACATCGAATTGACGCCGCGCGAGCGCGAATGCCTGCAATGGGCTGCCGTCGGCAAGTCCGAATGGGAAATATCTCAAATTCTAGGCATTTCGGAACACACTTCCGAGAAACACCTTCTTAACGCCAAAAGCAAACTCGGTGCCGTCAACAGGGTGCAAGCCGTCGCCGAAGCGATTAGGCGCGGCTATATTAGCTAGGTCGGCCGAGCTGGCCTAGAAGTTCTTGCCTACGCGATCGCGTAATTTTTTCGGGAAAGCCCGGCCGTATCTTCCTATTCAAACCAGGAGACGGCTAATGCTTTTTTCCCTAACAACCCAGGAATTGATGGAGCGTCCCGACCTTTGGGAAGCCGTCCATCGGTTGCGCTACAGGATCTTCGTCGAGGAGATGGGCTGGACCGATCTCGAGCGTCCCGACGGCCTCGAGATCGACCAGTTCGACCACGACGAAGCGGTGCATCAACTCGTCATCCGCAATGGCGAGCTTGCCGGCTATCAGCGGATGCTGCCGACGACACGGGCACATCTGCTGACCGACGTGCTGCAGGACCTCTATGAAGGCACCCCGCCCTCGGGGCCAGGTGTCTGGGAATTGACCCGCTACGCGGTCGCGCCAGGCTTCCGGGACGGCAAGCGCGGCGTGTCGACGGTCGGCACGGAGCTGATCGCCGGCTTCGTCGAATGGGGCCTCAAGCGCAACATCAACCAGGTCATCATCGAGTTCGAGCCGATGTGGGTGCTGCGCGCGCTGCAGCTGCACTTCCTGGCGACACCCCTCGGTTACCAGCGCACCTACGGCAACCAGCAGGTCGTCGCCACGCTGCTCACCTTCACCGAACACACGTTGGACGTGGTCCGCGCGCGCCGCAACCATTTCGCCCCTGTGCTGGCCAGAGGATATCCCGACAGGCTCGGCCTGCGGCAGGCATCGTAATTGGAGTTTTGTTATGAGTATCCACCCGCAACCAGAATTACGCGGCCACACGCTGGTCGTCACTGTCTCCTCGCACGACGGCCGGCCGGTGCTGGACAGACGCGCCTATGCCAGCCTGGCCAGGACCTTCCACGAAGCCGCCGTGAACGATGATGTGCGTGTCGTCGTGCTGCGCGGCCTGGCAGGCTGTTTCTGCCTTGGCGGCGACTTTTCCGAGTTCCTCGACGCCACCAAGCATCGAGAGCTGATCGCCGCCGTCACCGACATGTTCCGCACGCTGGCGACCTTTCCAAAACCCGTCCTTGCCTGTGTTGACGGCGATGCCGTCGGTGTCGGCTGCACCATCCTGTTCCACTGCGACATGGTGATCGCCTCGCGCGCAAGCACGTTCCGGGTGCCGTTCGTCGATTTCGGCCTGGTGCCTGACGCGGCAACCAGCATCCTGGCGCCGCAGAAGCTCGGCTATGCCGGCGCCTTCCGCTTCTTCTGCCTGGGCGACACGCTGCATGCCGAGGATGCCAAGGCGCTCGGCCTGGTCGGCGAGATCGTGGCCGACGGCAGCGCCGAGGAAGCGGCCCTTCTCAGGGCGAGGCAGCTTGCCAAGAAGCCGGTCGCGGCACTCCTGCAGACGCGCGGCCTGCTCAAGGGCGACACCGGCGCGCTCTGCGACCGCATCGACCAGGAGATATCGCTGTTCCAGCAGGCGCTGCAGGACGATACGACCCTGAAGCGGCTGCAGCGCATTGCCAGGCTGGCGGCATAGGGCCCGCCAGCCCCTGTATCGTCGGCGAAACGGGGCCTACTTCTCCAGGAATGATGGCCCTTCGCCGATGATCTTCTTGTCTTCCTTGCCGACGATTTCGAGGTCGCGCCCGTCATAGGGCAGCGACGACAGGATGCGCCTGATCACAGCCAGCCGCGCCCGTCGCTTGTCGTTGGCCCGCACGACGATCCAGGGCGCGAACTCCTTGTGCGTGCGTTCGACCATGAGGTCGCGCGCCTTCGTGTAGTCGTCCCATTTGTTGATGCCGGCGACGTCGATCGGCGAGAACTTCCAGTTCTTCAGCGGGCTCCAGCGGCGGTCGTGGAAGCGTTCGAGCTGGGTTTCCCGGCCGATGTTCAGCCAGAATTTGAAAAAATGGATGCCTTCGTTGCAGATCATCCGCTCGAAATGCGGTGTCTCGTCGAGGAATTTCGCGTGCTGCTCGGGCGTGCAGAAGCCCATCACCGGCTCGACGCCGCCGCGATTGTACCAGGAGCGGTCGAAGGTCACGAATTCGCCCGACGTCGGGAAGTGGGCGACATAGCGCTGGTAATACCACTGTCCGATCTCGGTCGGCGTCGGCTTGGTCAGCGCCACATTGCGCGCGGTGCGCGGGTTCATGTACTGGCGCAGCACGAAGATCGTGCCGCCCTTGCCGGCCGCGTCGCGGCCCTCGAACAGCGCCATCACCCGCTTGCCGCTCGCCTGCAGCCAGGCCTGCGCCTTGACCAGCTCGATCTGCAACTGCTCGAGCGTCTCGTCATACTCCTCGCTCTTCATCTTCTTGTCGTAAGGATAGCCGCCGGCGGTCAGCTTGTTGTCCTCGATCCAGTCGGGAAGCACCGGGTTCTCGATGTCGAACCCCCGCTCCTTGCCGCCAATCCTGATTTTCAGCGGGCCCTGTGTCGGTGCCGGTGCCGGTGCCGGTGCCGGGGCGGGGCTTTCCTTGGCTTTTTTCATCGAGACGAACCTTTCCAGCTTGCGGACTCATGCTATTGGGAGCCTCAACGGCGCCGCGCCCCCGTCTGGATGCGCAAATGACGCTGTAGCACTCCAGACCGGTCGAGCGGAAGTTTCGCGACCGGCGACAGGGGGTAAAGGCATGGGGCGCGAGCGCGCGAATGGCTGAGCTGAACGCGGAGCACAGAGGCACGGCGCAACCGGCGGCCGCGCGGCTGTGGGCGAACCGCTGGCTGCTCGCCGCCGGCATCGTCGCCGTCCTCGCCGTTCATGGTCTAGCCGGCGCTTCGGCCTATGTGGTGCTGGCGGCGATTGTCCTGCTGCTGGCGGCGGCGCTGCTGCCGTCGGGCGGCGCCCGTCGATCGATCGAGGAC
>NZ_RZOF01000297.1:0-7773 GCF_003998955.1 Mesorhizobium sp. M4B.F.Ca.ET.017.02.2.1
CGGGCGGGACGCTGCCGAGCGCGGCGCCGGAACGGCAGCCACCAGCGTCATTTTGAGATTGAAAGGCGCGCATCTATTTCGCGTCCACGATGTCGCAATCAACGTGGATGCGCTGGCGCTGGCCGATGCTATGCTGGCGCGTGTAACCGACCCGTCCGGACGCTGAGCCATGTATGTCATCCGCATGAAGAACTGCGCCTTCTTTGCCCGGCACGGCGTGCTGGACGAGGAGGAGACGCTCGGCCAGCGTTTTTATGTCGACGCGGCGCTGACCGTCGAGCCGGGCCGGGCGCTCGTCGAGGATTCGATCGAGGACACCGTCAACTATGGCGTCGCCTTCACGGTGATCGAGAAGATCGTCACCGGGCACCGGCGTTTCCTGATCGAGGCGCTGGCGCTGGAAGTGGCCAAGGCGCTGACGGCGCGGTTTCCGCAGATCAAGCGGGCCGAGATCACCGTGCGCAAGCCCAACGCGCCGGTGCCCGGCGTGCTCGACCATGTCGAGGTGACCGTTGTCTGGCCCGAATAACACGGTCTACCTCAGCCTTGGCGGCAATCTCGGCGATCCCGCCAAGTCGATGGCGGCCGCGCTGCGCCTTCTGGATGGCGACGACAAGACCAGCGTCGTCGCGGTCTCCTCGCTCTACCGCACGCCGCCCTGGGGCAAGCTCGACCAGCCGGATTTCCTCAATGCCGCCGCCACGATCGCGACCGGGCTTGCGCCGCGCGAACTGCTCGATCTTTGCCTCGATGCGGAGCGTCGGCTGAAGCGGGTGCGCGAGGAGCGCTGGGGGCCCCGGCTGATCGACATCGACATATTGGTGTTCGGCGACCGCATCATCCACGAGACGGGCCTGGAAGTGCCGCATCCGCGCATGCTGGAGCGTGCCTTCGTGCTCGCGCCCCTGGCCGAGATCGCGCCGGAGCTTGCCATCGGCGGCAAGAGCGTGTCGGAGCGCCTCGGCGCTGTCGATGCGTCCGGTATCGAGCGCCTGCCCTCGGGCCGCGACTGGTGGCTGCAATAGGCTAACCCGCAGCCGGATCCGTTGGTGGAAGGCGGACCTTTGCCGTCGCAATCATCCACTCAACCACTTCCAGCGGCACATCAGGCTGGGATAGCGTAAGCGTCATCTTCCCATCGACATCCGAGAAGAAAATCTCGCCCACTATGTGCTCATATTGGTCGGCGAGTTCCAGATACATGCCATCGCGTTGGACATCACTTCCAATCGTGGCCTCATAGTTGCGTCCAGCCAGCTCAATCATGTGACCAGTATCCGCGTGCCTGACAATCAGCCGGAAAATCCGCCGCCGTCGAGGAAGGCCTGTTCCTCCGGCGTCGTCTCGCGGCCGAGCATCCGGTTGCGATGCGGGAAGCGGCCGAAGCGCTGGATGATGTCGCGGTGCTCGACCGCATATTTCAGATCGGCCTGGGCACTGGTGGAGGTGAGTTCCACCGCTCGCGCCTGATCGACGAGCAGTTCCGAATGCTCGAAGGGCAGATAGAGGAAAACGCGAATGTTCTCTTCGAGCGCCAGGTCATGGCCGGCGGCAATGGCCTTGCCGGCGAAGTACCGCGCCAGCGGATCGGTCGCATACATATGGCCGGTGCCGCGAAAGCAGTTGCGCGGAAACTGGTCGAGCAGGACCATCAGCGCCAGCGAACCTTCGGCGTGTTCGCACCAGTCGTCGCATTCGCGCCGCGCGGCGGCGAAGTGCAGGTCGAGAAACCGGTTGCGGAAATCCGCGTCGAAGGCATCGTTCTTCTCGAACCAGGCGTCCTCGCCGGCCTCACGCCAGAATGCGGTGACGGTGAGCGCCCGTTTGTCCAGTTCAGCCATCTATTCCTCCGCAGGCTCGGATTTGCTTAGCACGCCGGCGGTCTCCTCGTTGAGCGCCTGGCCGGTGCGGCGCGGCGGCGTCAGCGGCGTTGGGATCGGCGTGCCGATATTGCCCTTCAGGAAGCGCTGGCCGGCGCGCACGCCTTCGGCCAGTTGCATCTCGAAGCGCGCGGTGTCGCGACGGCGGACATCCTCGATCACCTCGGCGACGTCTTCCGGGTCGACGCCCAGCGCTTCGAGCGCCGAGCCGCCGAAGACCAATGCAGATTCGAAGGTCTCGCGCAGCTGGTAGTCGACGCCGGCACGTATGAGCTGCAAGGCAGTGCCGCGGTCGAAGGCGCGCGCCAGGATCGTCACCAGCGGGAATTCGGCCTTGATCAACTGCGCGATGCGCACCGCGGCTTCCGGTTTGTCGACGCAGATCAGGACTGCGCGCGCCCGCCCGGCGCCGGCTGCGTGCAGGATATCCAGCCGCGTGCCGTCGCCGTAATAGACCTTGAAGCCGAAATCGGCCGCCGCCTGGATCATCTCGACCTCGTTGTCGATGATCGACACATCGATGCCGCGCAGCAGCAGCGGCTGGGAGGCGATCTGGCCGAAGCGGCCGAAGCCGATAATGAGCACGCTGCCGGAAAGGCCTTCGGCGACGTCGACGCCGTCGAGCGATTGCTCGTCGCGCGGCGTCACATAGCGCAGCGCGATGATGGCGAGCGGCGTCAGCACCATGGAGATGATGACGATCGCCGTCAGCGTCGCGTTGGCCTGGCCGTCGATGATGCCGACCGCCGCCGCCGCCGAATAGAGCACGAAAGCGAATTCGCCGCCTTGCGCCATGAACACGGCGCGTTCCAACGCCTCGCGATGACCGGTCTTCAGCATGCGGGCGACGACGTAGATGCCGAGCGCCTTCATCACCATGTAGGCGACGACATAGATGGCGACCAGCCGCCAGTTCGCGGCCACGACGTGCAGGTCGAGCGACATGCCGACGGCGAGGAAGAACAGGCCGAGCAGGATGCCGCGGAACGGTTCGATGTCGGCCTCGAGCTGATGGCGGAAGGTCGATTCGGAAAGCAGCACGCCGGCGAGGAACGCGCCCATCGCCATCGACAGGCCCGAAAGCTGCATGGCGAGCGCCGATCCCAGCACCACCAGCAACGCCGCTGCCGTCATCACCTCGCGGGCGCGGGCCTCGGCCAGGATGCGGAAGAACGGATTGAGCAGATAACGCCCCGCCACCACCAGGCCAACGATCGCGGCAAGGCCGATGCCGACCTCGGTCAGTCGCTGCGACAGGCTGGTCTCGGCGCCGCCCGGCGCCAGGAAGGCTATCAGCGCCAGCAACGGCACGATCGCCAGGTCCTCCAGCAGCAGGATCGAGACGATTCGCTGGCCCTTGGGCGTGGCGATCTCGCCGCGCTCCTCCAGCAATTGCATGACGATCGCCGTCGAGGTCAGGACGAAGCCGGCGCCGGCGACGAAGGACTGCGCGATCGGAAAGCCGCCGGCGAGCCCGACGCTGGTGAGCAGCGCCGCGCAGACGCCGACCTGCAGCGCGCCGAGGCCGAAGATTTCGCGGCGCAGGCCCCAGAGTCGCGACGGCTGCATCTCCAGCCCGATGATAAACAGGAACATGACGACGCCGAGTTCGGCGACGTGGAGGATGGCTTCCGATTCGGAGAAGATTCCGAGGCCAAACGGGCCGATGACGACGCCGGCGGCGAGATAGCCGAGGATGGAGCCGAGCCCCATGCGCTTGAAGATCGGGACCGCGACCACGCCGGCCGCGAGCAGCGCCACCACCTGGATAAGATCGCTGCCCGATGCTTCTACCGCCATGCCTCTTGTCCCTGTGTTCAGCAGCACTCCTTGCATGCAGTTGGAGCCAGAGGCAAGGGTGGGAAACCTACCAGGACGGGCAGGTGCCGTTGACGCGATTCCTCTGGTGGAACAATGGTCTCCGCTTGCCTGTCGGACGATCGGCATCTATATCTGGTAAATGCTTGACCATTCGTCCCGCCCGTCTTCGCCGACGCATATTCCGATGGATGCGCTCAGCGAAGTTCTGCAGGACTTTCGCTTGAGTGGCGTCAACTACGGCCGTTGCGAGCTCCGGCATCCGTGGAGCATAGACTTTCCGAAACAACAGCTGCTGCGGTTTCATTTTGTCGGCCAGGGTCCATGCTGGATTCACACCGAAGCGCAGGGCTGGCAGGAGTTGCGCAATGGCGATCTGGTCCTGCTGCCGCAAGGCATCGCCCACCGGCTGGCGAGCGCGCCGGACGTTGAAGGCGGCTCGCTCGAAGGTTGCCAGGTAATCAAGCTGGGCGGCAATGTCTGCGAAGTGGTTCGGCAGGGAACGGGCGCGACGAGCACTCTTTTCTGCGGCTCCATGGCCTTGGGCTCCTGTGCGCTCAACCCATTGATTACGTTGATGCCGCCTGTCATCAAGGGTTGCGACGTGGCTGGGAATGACCCTGTCGTCGGTCCTCTGCTGGCGGCCATGACGGTGGAGGCCGCGCAACCGCAGATGGGCAGCGCCACGATCCTGTCGCGTATGGCGGACTTGCTAACGGCCCGGCTCATCCGCTGCTGGGTCAATTGCAACGGCGCGTCGACCACCGGTTGGCTCGCAGCCATCCGCGACCCGCATATCGGCCGCGCTCTGGCAGCCATGCACCGCGACCCCGGCCATAACTGGACGCTGGGAAGCTTGGCGAGCGTGGCAGGCCAATCGCGCTCGATTTTCGCCGAGCGCTTCAGCGCTGTCCTGGGGGAAGGCGCCGCACACTATCTCGCCCGCATGCGTATGCAGCTTGCCCGCGAATTGCTGGGCCAGAACGGCTTGTCGGTTGCCGAAGTCGCTACCCGTTTGGGCTACGATTCCGAGGCATCCTTCGCTCGCGCGTTCAAACGCATCACCAATGTTTCGCCGGGCGTTGTGCGTCGCACAAATCCCGGACGAATAGATATGAATTTCGGATTCTAAGGTACATATCATCCGGGCGGACTTGCCTATCTAAGATCTCCAATTTTTGGAGATTCTTCCGTGACTGACACAACATTACAGCTTGAAGACGCAGCGATCGGCCTTGATGCCGATGCGCCAACCGCGTGGGGCGCAGTCACCTGGTTCGCGGTCATTTCACTGGCGGCCACCAGCTTTGCCCTGGTGTCCGCCGAATTCCTGCCGGCCGGTCTATTGACGCCGATGGCGCGCGATCTCGGCATCAGCGAGGGAACGGCCGGACAGGTCGTCACCGCCACCGCTTCGGTCGGCGCCGTGACGGCCATGCTGAGCAATGTTCTCATCGGCCGATTGAACCGCAAGACGGTGCTGATTGGCCTCATGGCCCTGGCGGTCGCTTCCAATATTCTTGCGGCGCTGGCGCCCAATTTCTGGCTGCTGTTGCTTGGCAGAGCCGGGCTCGGCATCGCGCTCAGCGCGTTCTGGGCGCTTTCGGTTGCCGTCGTGGCGAGGCTGGTTGGCGCCAACGCGACAGGTCGAGGCATGGCCATCGTCACTCTTGGCGTCTCGCTCGCCACCATTGCCGCACCCTCGATGGGAGCGCTGATCAGCGACTGGCTGCGATGGCGCAGCGCCATGGCGATGACAGCGGGGCTGGCGCTGGTTGCCATGCTGCTGCAGTTTCTCAGCCTGCCGACCTTGCCTGCAAGTGCAAGCAATAGCCTTGCCGACGTATTTCGGCTGACACGGCGGCGTGGCATTCAACTCGGCATGCTTGCCATTGTCTTGCTCATGACCGGGCATTTCGCCGGCTCAGTCTATGTGCGCCCCTTCCTCGAACACGTGACGCTGCTTGCGACCGGGCCGATAGCGCTCGCGCTGCTTGGATTTGGCATCGCCGCAGTGGTCGGAAACATTGCCGGCGGCCGCTTGGCCGATGCCAATATCCGCACGGCGCTCGTGATCACCGCTGCGTTGATGGCGTTTGCGGCGCTAGCATTGGTGCTTTGGGGTGTGCACATCGGCGCTGCCTTCGGCTTCGTTACGCTTTGGGGCTTGGCGTTCGGCATGGGGCCGGTGGTGCTGCCGACTAATCTGTCGCGTGCGGCACCTGACGCGCTGGAAGCGGCGGGCAGCCTGATGGTCGTCTCTTTCCAGGTCGCCATCACCATTGGCGCGGTTGTCGGTGGCTATGTCGTGGACAATTACGGCGCTACGGCGCCCCTGACGCTTACTGCCATCCTTGCCGCATCGACGGCTCTGCTGGCGCTGCTACAGCCTCGCAGCTGAACCCTGCGTCGACCATCGCGGCGGCCAGGCTCCGGGCCGCCGCGATGTTGCAGCCGCGTTACACAAGTTTACGTGATGCACGCGTTGCGTGTTGCCACAATCGACGGCTAAGGGACGCTCGGCTTCGGCCATTGGGAGGGAGCGACCACCGCTGCCTTTTTTGAGGAGATGACTGACATGAAGAAGTTTTTGCTCGTCGCCGTGGGTGTTGCGGCGCTTGCCGGTTCGGCCTGTTCGAAGGCGCCTGAGTGCACCGCCGAGATGGCGACCAAGAAGGCGCAGGACATGACTGCCGCGCTGCAGGAAGCGATCACCAAGGATCCGTCCAAGGCAGCCGACCTGTCGGCCAAGGTCCAGGCTGTGACGGACAAGTACAAGGACGCGTCGACTTTGGCCGAGGCCTGCAAGGCCTATGACGAAGTGACGGCCGCCATCAAGGGCTGAGCGTCCAAATCGAAAACGAGCGAGGCGGTGGCTTGAGGCCGCCGCCTTTTTTTGTTGCAGGTTGTGGATCTCAGTTCGGCGCGATCGAGCCGACTTCGACGGTGTCTACCCGCTTCAGGCTCATGCCGATCACCGGCACCAGCTGTTTGTTCACGCGCACGGCGACCGTCACCGTCATCGAATTGTCGTCGGGGATGCGCGCCTGCATGACGCCGTTCAATTGGTTGCGGTTGATGGTGAAGACGACCTTCTGGGCGTCGACGACATTGCCGCCGATGATGTCGAGCCCGTTTCCGGACGATCCACCCATGAAGTTGCCCTTGTAGTCGCGACCCTTGCGTTCGACGGTGGCGGACATCTTCTGCGTGAACACGCCGACGCGGCAATCGCCGTCGAGCGTCATGCCGGTCTTGCCGTCGGGCGTCGTACCATTGAAATTGCAGGTGAATTTCGTGCCCTTGTACTTGCCGGCGACGATTTCGCCCGGACCGACCCACTTGCCCTCGACCGACCGGAAGAACTGCTTGTCGGGTTCGGCTCCAAGCGCTTTTCCGGCAAGGGCCAAAGGTGCCACAACCGCGACCGCAAGAGGCAGGACGCTGTACAGATTTACACTTTTCATAGACGACACCCGGCAGCAAGAACGCTGTTTGCTAGACGTGTCAGACCATGAACAAGATTGGTTAATGCTTCGTCACTTGGCGGCGCAGATTACTTGCCGGGAGCCGAAGTTTCGCCATCTTTCCGGGCCGCGAACGATGTCAGCGCGGAGAGGAAATCGCTCAGTCCAGGCCGCCTTGCGGCGATAAAGGGCAGGGGCCGCGCCGTTTCCATCGCCGCTATGCCGATTCGTGCCGTCATCATGCCGTTGACGACGCCCTCGCCAAGCTTCGCCGAAAGCCTCGCGGCAAGCCCATGGCCGACGATCTGCTGCACGAAACTGTCGCCGACGGCGATCGAGCCGGTCACCGCCAGATGCGCAAGAACGCTGCGCGCCAGCCGGAAGAAGCCAAGCGTGCCCGGCCGGCCGCCATAAAGCTCCGACAGGCGGCGGATGAGTCGCCCGGCCTCGAACACGACGTAGGCGACATCGACGAGGGCGCGCGGGCTGACCGCGGTCACCAGCGACACGCGCTTTGCCGCTTCGAGGATCATCGCCCTGGCGCGGGCATCGAGCGGGCCGAGGATCTCGGTCTCGGCGAGCCGCACCAGATTGCCGCCGTCGATGAT
>NZ_RZOF01000298.1:0-7762 GCF_003998955.1 Mesorhizobium sp. M4B.F.Ca.ET.017.02.2.1
GAACGACCCCGGAACGAACAGCACCGGCGGCCCCGAGCCTTCTTCCACATAGTCTATCAAGGGCATGTTTGCTCTCCCGCCGGCGACATCCGCGCCGCAAGTTCCGCGCCGATACGCAAGGTTTCCGCGACCAGCAGTTCGAGGTCCTCGCGTCGCGTCCGGTGGTTGGTGATCGCCACTCTCAGGCAGTGCTGCCCATGCACCGTAGTGTCGGAGAGGGCGGCGATGCCCTCTTCCTGCAGCCGCAGCATGATCTCGGTGTTGAGCGCCTTCAGCTGCTCGCCGGACAGGCCGCCTCCCCGATGGCGGAAACAGACGATGTTGATGGTGACAGGCGCCGTCAGTTCGAGTGCCGGCTCGGCCGCGATGAGGCCGGCCAGATAGCGGCCTTGGGCGATGTTCTGGTCGATCAGGCGGCCGAACTTCTCGACGCCATGCTCCTTCAGCGCCATCCACACCTTGAGCGCGCGAAAGCCGCGCGACGTCTGCAGGCCGTAATCATGCAGCCATTGCCCGGAGGCGAGGCCGCGCGGCGCCGATTCCAGATATTCCGGCGTAACCGCGAAAGTGCCCCGATGCGCCGCGGCATCGCGAACCAGCGCGCAACCGGCCTCGAATGGCGCATGCAGCCATTTGTGCGGATCGAGCGCGATCGAATGCGCCTGCTCGATCCCGGCGACCAGCGATGCGTTCCCCGGCGCGATCGCGATCAAAGCGCCGATGCAGCCATCGACATGGAACCAGAGGTCCTCTTCCGCCGCCAGCACCGCCAACGCCCGCAGATCGTCGATCGCGCCGGTGTTGACGGTGCCGGCCGTGCCGATGACGCAGGCCGGCTTGAAGCCGGCGGCGCGATCCTCGGATATCGCCGCACGCAGCGCCGCGAGATCGATGCGCAGCCCGGCATCCGTCGGGATGCGGCGCAGCGCGTGATTGCCGAGGCCGAGTGCTTCCATCGCCTTGCGATGGCAGGAATGGACCTGGTCCGAGGCGTAGAAGCGCAGCGGCATCGGAATGGCGGCAACGCCATGCTCGCGCACGTCGATGCCGGCCTTGATGTTGCGCGCCACGGTGAGCCCGATGATGTTGGCCATCGAGCCGCCGCTGACAAGCGTGCCGCTGGCCGAGGCCGGAAAGCCCACCATCTCCTTGCACCAGTCGACCACCTGGCTGTCCATCAGCCCGGCGGCATGGTTGCCGCCGCCGAGATTGGAGCCCTGGATCGCCGCCAGGAAATCGCCGAGCGCGCCGGTGAAGTTGCTGGACCCCATGTACCAGGCCCAGAACCGCGGATGGATGTTGCCCATCGGATAGGCCATGACGTTGCGGGCGACATCGCCATAGACGTCGGCAAGCGGCGATGGCGTGCGCGGCAAGGGCGCCGTGAAGAAGGTCCGCACCTCGGCCGGCATCTCCTGCCATACCGGGCGCTCGCGGACATCACGCAGATAGCCCATGGCATCGTCCATGATGCGGTGCGAAAGGGCCTTCACATCGGCCCAGTCCGGCGGATCGAGAGTCTCGTCCGCGGCCATGCTTGTTGACGCTTCCCCCAAACTGTCCATTTGCCCCTCTCTCACATCTTGTGGCGCCGCCATCGAGGGCGGCGGCGCCACGAGTCTGTCGTCAGGCGTCGAACTGGCAGCTTGGCGTCGAACGCGAGAGCGCCATCTCCTCGGCATCCATCTCGGTCTCGATGCCGTCGAACAGCGGCGTCGACATATAGCGCTCGCCGGTGTCGGGCAGCATGCACAGGATCACCGAGCCGGCGGCAGCAGTGCCCGCGATCTGGCGCGCCACGGCAAAGGTGGCGCCTCCGGAAATGCCGGTGAAGATGCCCTCCTGCTGCGCCAGCGCCTTCGCCCATTTGATGCCTTCCGGACCGGGGATCGGCACCACCTGGTCATAGAAGCGCTTGTCGATCGCTTCCTGCAGCACATTCGGGATGAAGTCCGGCGTCCAGCCCTGGATCGGATGCGGCTCAAAGGCCGGATGGCTGGCATCCGGCGCCCCGCCGGCGCCGCGCTGCTGCGCCTTGCCGCTGCCGACCAGCTGGGCGTTGGCAGGCTCGGCGAGCACTATTTTGACATCCGGCCGCTCCCGGCGGAGCACCCGGCCGACGCCGGTCACCGTGCCGCCGGTGCCGTAGCCGGTCACCAGATAGTCGAGCCGCGAGCCCGCGAAGTCGTTGATGATCTCGCGCGCCGTGGTCGCCTCGTGGATGGCGGCGTTGGCTTCGGTCTCGAACTGGCGGGCGAGGAACCAGCCATTGGCCTCGGCCAGCTCGGCCGCCTTCTTGTACATGCCAAAGCCCTTCTCGGCACGCGGCGTCAGCACCACCTTGGCGCCCAGCATGCGCATCAGCTTGCGGCGTTCGACGGAAAAGCTGTCGGCCATCGTCACCACCAGCGGGTAGCCCTTTTGCGCGCAGACCATGGCGAGCCCGATGCCGGTGTTGCCGCTGGTCGCCTCGACCACGGTCTGGCCCGGCTTCAGCGCGCCGCTGCGCTCGCCTTCCTCGATGATGTTGAGCGCCAGCCGGTCCTTGACCGATGCGGCCGGATTGAAGAATTCGGCCTTCGCATAGATCGTCGCATGGCCTGGGCCGAGATTGTTGATGCGGATGACCGGCGTATCGCCGACCGTGTCGAGAATGCTGTCGAACAACCGGCCGCGCCCGGCCGTGGTTCTGATCTTCAACTGCTGCAACATGTCTGGTCTCCTCTTGGTCCTCACGATCCGGTTACAAACCGGAGGGCTTGGCGGCGAGGTTTCGAGACCTTGCCGCGTTAGGTTGCTCGACGTGCCTTCATTTCGGCAACGGCTGCATCCGGCCGGAATGTCCGCTGCCGGTGCGCCTTGTCGGGTTTGGTGATAGAACATGGAGCAACTGGTCAGCGTGGGAGCGAGCGTGGAAACGCACGTGGAATCCGCCCGAGCGAGCCTGAAAAGCACTGCCGCCGGCCTTTCCGTGCGGCTGCTCGGACAGCTGGCTATTTGGCGCGACGACATGCCAGTGGCGCTGCCGGCGTCGCGCAAGCTGCGTGCATTGCTTGCCTATCTGGCGCTTGCGCCGCACCCGGTCGGACGCAGCCGCCTGTGCGAGCTTTTGTGGGATGTGCCGAACGATCCGCGCGGCGAGCTACGCTGGTGCCTCAGCAAGCTGCGCGGCGCGCTCGACGAGCCGGGCCGGCGCCGGATCGAGACCGAAGGCGACACCGTCGCGCTTCGTCTTGCCGGACTTGGCATCGATGCCGTGGAAGCCGCCACGGCGGTCGCCGAAGGCATCGAGAGCCTTGGCCTCGAGCGGCTGAGGACGCTTTCCCACCTTTTCACCGGCGATTTCCTCGACGGGCTGGAACTCGACCGCAGCCCGCATTTCAACAGCTGGCTGACGGCGCAGCGCCGTCGTTTCAGGTCATGCCATGTCGCCATACTGGAGCATCTGATCGGGCTGCTTCCGGCCGAATCCGACGAGGCAGGCGCCTATATCGACAAATGGCTGGAACTCGCCCCTTTCGACAGTCGCGCTCATCTTGCGCTGCTGGAAAACAGCGCGCGGCGTGGCCAGATCGGCGCGTGCGAGGAGCATCTGGCTACCGCCGCGCGGCTCTTCGAGTCAGAGGAGCTGGATTTCGCCCCCCTGCGCGAGGCATGGCAGGAAATAAGATACCGTCAGTCCAGCGCGACGCCACCCGTGCGATCCGTGCCGGCGTTTGCAGTGCCCCAGGCACCGGTCGCTCCGGCCGAGCCCGAGACATCGGCGACACGCCGCGCCTCGCTCGCAGTCATGCCGTTCGTCGAGCACGCCGGCACCGCGGATTTTCGTGGTGGGCTGGCCGACGGCTTGACCCATGACATCATCACCCGCCTGGCCAAGCTCAGGGATTTCTTCGTCATCGCCCGCGGCTCGGTCTTTGCGCTGGCGGAGAAGGACATCTCGCCCGAGGATGCAGGGCGCAGGCTGAATGTCGACTACGTCGCGACCGGCTCCGTCCGCAGCCTGTCGGGCAGGGTGATCGTCGCCGTCGAACTGGTCGAGGTGCGCACCGCACGCATTGTCTGGGCCGAGACGTTCGAGCACCGGCCGGACGATATCTTTGTCGTGCTGGACGATATCGGCAACAGCATCGTGTCCTCCATCGCGGCGGAGGTCACCACTGTCGAGCGCAACCGCGCGATGCTGAAGGCGCCCAATTCGCTCAACGCCTGGGAGGCCTACCATCGCGGCCTCTGGCACATGTACCGCTTTACCCGGACCGAAAACGAGCTGGCCCACCAGTTCTTCGACATGGCGCTGAAGCAGGACCCGACCTTTGCCCGCGCCTATGCCGGCCTCTCTTTCACCCACTGGCAGAACGCCTTCCAGCGCTGGGGCGACCGCGACCACGAAGCTGCGCTTGCCTTCGAAACCGCCGGACAAAGTCTTCTGGTCGACGAACACAATCCGGCGGCGCATTGGGCCATGGGCCGGGCGCTGTGGCTGCGCGGCGAACGCGACGGCTCTCTGCTCGAGCTGGAGCGGGCCGTTGATCTCAGCCCGAATTTCGCGCTCGGCCACTACGCGCTGTCCTTCGTGCACTCCCAGTCGGGTGATCCGCGATCGGCGATCGGCTCGTCCGATCATTCGCGCCATCTCAGCCCCTTCGACCCGCTGCTGTTCGGCATGATGGGCGCCCGCGCCATGGCCCATGCCCGCCTTGGAGAGTTCGCCGAGGCCTCGGAATGGGCGCTGAAGGCGGCGGCCCGCCCCAACGCCCACATCATCATCCTGGCGATCGCCGCGCATTGCCTGGCGCTGGCCGGCCGGCAGGACGAGGCGCGCACTTTCGCCGCCGCCATCCGCAAGACCCTGCCGGACTATCGTGCCGACGACTTCATCGCCACCTTCCGTTTCGACCGGGACGCCGAAGCCATGTTCCGGCACGGCGCCAGGCGCATCGGCCTGAATTGATCTTCTGAAATCCGGCCCGCGCGGTGCCGCCACGGCCTACCGCAAAAGCGGCCCGCCCGCCTTCCGCCACGCGTCGATGCCGCCCTGGATATGGCGGGCGTTGGCGATGCCGACGTCCTGTGCCGCCTGCACCGCCATCGCCGAGCGTTCGCCGAAGGCGCAGTAGAACAAAAGCTGCTTGCTGGTCGATCGAGCCAACTCATTGAGCATGCCGCCGGCGGCGATGTTCTCCTGCAGCCTGGGATAGGGCAGATGGATGGCGCCCGGGATGACGCCATGCCGCTCCCGCTCGGCGCTCTCGCGCAGATCGATCAAAGCCACGTCCGGCCTGCCGACAATCGCCAGCGCCTCGTCCGCCGTGACAGACCAGCCGCGCCCGGCGATCTCGTCCTGATGCAGCCCGACCTTCATGTTGGCCGGCACGGCGACGTCCATCATCTTCGGGTTGGCGAGCTTGAGGTTGTTCATGATCTCGACATACTCGTCCACCGACTTCACCTGCAGGCGCGGGTTGAAGGCTTTCTCCTCTGCGATGGTCGAGACCGTCTCGCCCTTGTAGTCATGCGCCGGGAAGATCAGCGTCTCGTCGGGAAGCTTGAGCAGGCGGCCGAAGATCGATTCGTACTGCTGGCGCGGATCGCCGTTCTGGAAGTCGGTGCGGCCGGTGCCGCGGATGAGCAGCGTGTCACCGGTGAACACCCGGTCCGGCAGGATGAAGCTGTAGGAATCGTCGGTATGCCCGGGCGTGTAGATGACATCGAGCGCCAGCCCCTCGATGGCCAGCTTGTCGCCGTCGGCGAGCCGCATCGACACCACGTCGGCCTTGGTCTGCTCGCCCATCACCGTGACGCAATGCGTCCGGTCGCGCAGCGCGCCGAGGCCGGTGATGTGGTCGGCATGCAGATGCGTGTCCACCGCCTTGACCAGCTTGAGGTCGAGCTCGTTGACGAGCTGCAGATAGCGCTCGACCTTCTCCAGCACCGGATCGATGATCAGCGCCTCGCCGCCCCGGCGACTGGCCAGCAGGTAGGAGTAGGTCCCCGATACGGAATCGAAGAGCTGTCGGAAAATCATCCCTGCACCTCCCGTCCGCGGCGCGATCCGCCGCCGCAGGGATCATACTAGGGCACGGTGGCGGTGCCTGCCAGCCGTACCAAGGTGCGGCCTCGCACCCTGGGTCGCGCCCGCAATCTCGAACCCGCGGCTACCGCCGCAGCACGGCGCTCAGCACGTCGCGGATGCCGATCGCGCCGACGAAGCGCGACTGCTCGTCGAACAGCGCCACCGGCGCCGTTTGCGAGCGGTGCATGGCCAGCATCACCGTCTTCAGCGACGTGCCAGGTGTCGCCCAGAAGACCTGCGACGTCTCCTCCGGCTGCCGCTCGACATCGGCACAGGAGACCCACACCGCAGGCTTGCCGTCGCGCTCGGCGGCCGACACCAGCCCGTGATCGTCGATCTTGAAGCGCGTCGTCTTGCGCCGGTCGAGCCACACCCAGCCGTCCTCGCCGTGGTCGAGGTCGCGGCGGTCGCGCATGACGTTCCAGGCGGTCAGCACCGACAGCGGATTCACGTTGGCGATGAAGTCGCGGACATAGTCGTTGGCAGGCCTGAGCACGATGTCTTCCGGCGCGCCGGTCTGCACGATGCGCCCGCCTTCCATGATGGTGATGTGGCTGCCGATCTTCAGCGCCTCCTCGAGGTCGTGGCTGACGAAGATGATGGTCTTCTTCAGCTCCGCCTGCAGCTGCAGCAACTCGTCCTGCAGCTTGGTGCGGATCAGCGGATCGAGCGCCGAGAACGGCTCGTCCATCAACAGGATCGGCGCCTCGGTGGCGAAGGCCCGCGCCAGGCCGACGCGCTGCTGCATGCCGCCGGAGAGCTCATGCGCGTATTTCTTCGACCACTGGTCGAGATGGACGAGCTCGAGCTGCTTCTTCACGCGCGCCTTGCGTTCGGCTTCCGGCACGCCGGCAAGCTCGAGGCCGAAGCCGACATTCTCTTCCACCGTGCGCCAGGGCAAGAGACCGAATTGCTGGAACACCATCGCCACTTGCTTCTGGCGCAGGCGCCTGAGCGTCGCCTCGTCGCAGGTGACGACATCGACCGTGCGGTCGCCGTCCTTGACCAGGACCTGGCCGCGCGAGACCACGTTGAGCCGGTTGACGGCTCTGAGCAGGGTCGACTTGCCGGAGCCCGACAGGCCCATCAGCACGGAAATCTCGCCCTCGTGCACGGTCAGGCTGGCGCCTGCGCAGCCCAGCACGTTGCCGGTCTTCTCGAGGATCTCCGCGCGGCTCGCGCCGCTGTCGATCAACGCCAACGAACCGGCCTGATCGGCGCCGAAGACGATATCGACATCCTTGAAATCAACGGCGACGGTCATTTCTTGCCTCCAACGCCGATACGCGTCATCCGGTCGAGCACGATGGCCAGCACGACGATGGCGAGGCCGGCTTCAAGCCCGAGATCGATGCGGCGCGAGCCGAGCGCGCGGTTGATTTCCGTGCCGAGGCCGCCGGCGCCGATCAGCGCGGCGAACACCACCATCGACAGCGACAGCATGATCGACTGCGTCAGTCCCGCCATGATGGTGGGCAGCGCCGAGGGCAGCTCGACCTTCCACAGAAGCTGGCTCTTGGTGGCGCCGAACGCCTCGCCGGCCTCGATGATCGCCTTTGGCACCGAGACGACGCCGAGATGGGTGAGCCGCACCGCGGTCGGGATGACGAAGATGATTGTGACGATGAGGCCAGGCGCATTGCCGAGGCCGAACAGGGTCAGCACCGGGATCAGGTAAACGAAGGT
>NZ_RZOF01000299.1:0-7745 GCF_003998955.1 Mesorhizobium sp. M4B.F.Ca.ET.017.02.2.1
TCGCGCAGCGGGCGGTAGCCATGGGCCAGCAGTCCGGTTTCCTCCTCGAGCTCGCGCGCCGCCGCTTGCGACAGCGTCTCGCCGGGCTCGACCTTGCCGCCCGGATAGGCATAGAGCCCTTGCGACGGCGGCCGTGCCCGCTTGACCAGAAGGACCTTGTCGCCGCGCACGATCGCGACGGAAACGGCCGGGATGATCTTGCGAGCTTCTTTCATGCGCTTGGGGCCGCTTCGTCTGTCAGCTTGGTTGTGGACCGGACAGCTTTAGCCGTTGCAGTGCCGTGGTTCCATCGCCACTTTCATGGCGATCCCCAATCGAAGAGCCGAAATCCATGTGCGGACGCTTTGCCCTGACCGCCACGCCGGAGCAGACCGCAGCCTTTCTCGGCCTGGCGGAATTGGAGACGTTTCCGGCCCGCTACAACATCGCGCCGACGCAACCGGTGCTGATGGTGCTTGCCGGTCCGCCAAGGGCGCCGGGCTCGAATTTGCCGGACCGGCAGCCGATGCTGGTACGCTGGGGGCTGATTCCGACCTGGGTCAAGGACACCAGGGAGTTTCCGCTGCTGTTCAACGCCCGATCCGAGGGAGCGGCGCAAAAGGCGTCGTTCAAGACCGCCATGCGGCATCGCCGCGCCTTGGTGCCTGCCTCCGGCTTCTATGAATGGCGGCAAGCCGGGGACAAGGGGGAAGGTGGTTCGAAGGGCCAGCCCTACTGGATCCGTCCCAGGCATGGCGGCCTCGTCGCTTTCGCCGGACTGATCGAGACCTATGCCGAGCCGGGCGGCTCCGAGATGGACACCGGCGCCATCCTCACCGCCCGTGCCAGTTCGGGCATCGCCCATATCCACGACCGCATGCCGGTGGTGATCGAGGAGCGCGACTTTGCCCGCTGGCTGGATTGCCGCGTGCAGGAGCCGCGCGACGTCGCCGACCTGTTGCGGCCGGCCGAACCCGATTTCTTCGAAGCTGTCCCGGTTTCCGACCTTGTCAACAAGGTCGCCAACACCGGGCCGGAGATTCAGGAGCGGGGCATTGTCGGGCCGCAAGCCGAGAAGGTCAGGCGCCAGAAGTCCGGCGCGGACGACAGTCAGATGACGCTATTCTAGCGAAGCCCGTCGAGGCCTTCATTTCCAGGGCGCTTGGTCGAGCCCTCATCGCCGGCGCCCCCATCATCGGAGGCTGCGCCGGTCGTGCCGTTTCAGGCGGCGCGCGGCGAGATGATCTTCTGTGCCGGCTTCTTCTTCTTGGCGGTGTGCAGAAGGGCGGCGACGATCGCGGCCGGTCCGATCGCCCGATATTGGTTGGCGAGCGCCGGTTGCTTGGCGCGGCTCGGTTCCTGCTTGCTTCGTGGCATTGGTCTCTTCCCTGGTAACATTTGCGTGTCCGCGTTTGATGGCCGATTCCGACCAAATCGTGACGCCTGGCGATCTAGCCGGCGAATGTTTCATCACTGTGCCGACATGTTTAATAAAATGTTTCAGTGCCTCATAAGCCGTGACCCGGCGACTCGTTTGCTCAAAGTTGCGACTTGACGGCAACACCCGGCAAGGCGATAAAGCCGCGCATGAAAACGTTTTTCGCCATTTGTGGCATTTGCATTATTGACTAGCCTCGCGCTGGTCCGGACGTTTTCGCCTCATCTTTCCCCAGATTGGACAAACGCCCCGGCCAGCAGGCTGGAGCCCGGTTTGCGCCTTGGCGCAAGGAAGGCTCCGTCCAAATCCAAGGGATCGGAAGGGCACGCATGTCTGACGCATCGAAGGGTCTCAGCCTCTACAACACGCTGACGCGGACGCAGGACGATTTCGTCCCCATCGATCCGCAGAATGTGCGCATGTATGTGTGCGGCCCGACGGTCTACGACTTTGCCCACATCGGCAATGCGCGGCCTGTAATCGTCTTCGACGTGCTGTTCCGTCTGTTGCGCCAACTCTATGGCGAGAGCCACGTCACGTATGTGCGCAACATCACGGATGTCGACGACAAGATCAACGCCCGCGCGCTGCGCGATTTCGGCGCCGAGATCGCGTCGGGCAAGCTGTCGCTCAACGAGGCGATCCGTCGTGTGACGGAGAAGACCGCCGACCAGTACCACAAGGATGTCGCGACGCTCGGCTGCCTCCCGCCGACCTTCGAGCCGCGAGCCACCGAATTCGTCCTGCCGAGGCCGGACGGCAAGGCCGACATGATCACGCTGATCGAGCGCCTGATCGGCCGCGGCCACGCCTATCAGGCGCAGGGTGAGGTGCTGTTCGACACCGCCTCGATGCCCGACTACGGCGATCTGTCGAAGCGCAATCTCGACGAACAGCAGGCCGGCGCCCGCATCGCCGTCGACGCGCACAAGAAGAACCCTGGCGATTTCGTCCTGTGGAAACTGTCCTCGCCCGAAGAGCCGGGCTGGGAAAGCCCGTGGGGCAGGGGCCGGCCGGGCTGGCACATCGAATGCTCGGCCATGTCAGCCGCCTACCTCGGTGAGGTCTTCGACATCCATGGCGGCGGCCTCGACCTGATCTTCCCGCACCATGAAAACGAGATCGCCCAGTCGCGCTGCGCCCACGGCACCGAGGTGATGGCCAACGTGTGGATGCACAACGGCTTCCTTCAGGTCGAGGGCCAGAAGATGTCGAAGAGCCTCGGCAATTTCTACTCGATCCATGAGCTGCTGGAGACCGAGACCTTCGGCGGCCGCAAATGGCCGGGCGAAGTGCTGCGGCTGGCGATGCTGATGACGCATTACCGAGAGCCGATCGACTTCTCGGTGCGCAAGCTGGAGGAAGCGGAGAACACGCTGCGCAAGTGGAAGCGCGCGTCGGATTTGGCTCCGGCGGCCGGGCAATTGCCGGCGGCGGTCGTGGCGGCACTGTCCGATGATCTCGCCACCTATGCCGCCTTCCAGCAGTTGACGCAGCTTGCCGGCGAGGCGGCGGAAGGCAACGATGCCGCCGCGTCGCTGAAGGCGGCGCTCGCCTTCCTCGGCTTCGATGTCGGCACGGCCGAGGTGGACGAGGCGGCCGTCGCCAAGGCCATCGCCAAACGCCTGGCGCTGATCGCCGGGAAGAACTGGCCCGAGGCCGACCGCATCCGCGACGAGCTTCTGGCGCAAGGCGTGCAGCTGAAGGACGGCAAGGATCCTGTCACCGGCGAGCGTGTGACTACGTGGGAGATCAAAAGGTGAGGTTGGGCGCTCGGATAGCAGGATTGGAGAGGTTGGAGCGAGGCCCCCCTCTCTGTCCTGCCGGACATCTCCCCCTCAAGGGGGGAGATTGGACGTTGGCTTGGCTTTCGCCAATCACCGAGGTGGAAAGTGGAGCGCCGTCGGCGAAGCTGCCGATCTCCCCCCTTGAGGGGGAGATGCCCGGCAGGGCAGAGAGGGGGGCCTCGCGATGACCCATCATCGGGTATCTCCCGCCAAACGCGGCAATGCGCGCAAGATGCGCAAGGCGATGACCGATGCCGAGCTGAAGCTTTGGAATGAGGTGCGTGCTGATAGGCTGATGGGAATGGCGTTCCGACGTCAGATGCCGATAGCTGGCTACATCGTGGATTTTGCCTGCCCCAGCAAGAAGCTGATCGTTGAACTGGACGGCTCTCAGCATGCGTCGCCTGACGTCTCCGCATCCGATGCTGCGCGAACCGCGAAGCTTGAAGCGCTCGGCTGGACCATCCTGCGCTTCTGGAACGACGACGTCATCCGCGATATCGACAATGTCTGCCAGCACATCGTGATCGAGGCTGGCCTCGCCGGTGCCGATAGGCCGGCGCGCGAACCGACAAGGGAGGCAGTTCCATGATCGACCATCTCGGCATCACCGTTTCCGATTTCGACGCCTCGAAGGCTTTCTACGACAAGGCGATGGCGCCGCTCGGCGCTTCGCTGCTTTACATGGTGCCCACCGAATACACCGGCGGCGCCAAGGTCGGCGGTTATGGCCGCGACCGGCCGGTGTTCTGGCTGAGCTCGGGCAAGGACAAGCCGAGGGACCACCAGCATGTGGCCTTCACCGCGCGCAGCCGCGCCGAGGTCGATGCCTTCCATGCCGCGGCCCTTGCCGCCGGCGGCAGGGACAATGGCGGACCGGGGCTCCGCCCGCACTATCACCCGAACTACTATGGCGCCTTCGTTTTCGATCCCGACGGCAACAACGTCGAGGCCGTCTGTCATGATCCGGAGTGATCGGCCATGAAGTGGAGTGAGTCATGAGCCTCGACAACCGGCCGGTCTACACAGGCGGCTGCCAGTGCGGCGCGGTGCGCTTCCGCGTCGAGGGCGCGCTGGGCGATGCCTCGATCTGCCATTGCCGCATGTGCCAGAAGGCGAGCGGCAATTTCTATCTGCCGCTGGTCTCGGTGCGCGGCGCCAGGGTCGAATGGACGCGCGGCGAGCCCAAGCGCTTTCGTTCTTCGAGCGCAGCATGGCGCGGCTTCTGCGCCGAGTGCGGCACGCCGCTGACCTTCGAGGCGCCCGACGGCATGGCGCTGGCGATCGCCGCCTTCGACGATCCGGCCGGCATCGTGCCCACCATCCAGTGGGGCACCGAGGCGAAGTTGCCTTACGTCGATGCGATCCCGAAATTGCCGGGCGAGGACACGATGGCCGACATCGGCTCGGCGCCTTATCTGGCCGAGCTCGTCTCCTATCAGCACCCCGACCACGACACCGACCAATGGCCGCCGGAGGAAAGATCATGACCGACACCGTTCGAACCGGCGGCTGCCAGTGCGGCGCCGTGCGCTTTCGCATCAAGGGGGCGCTCGGGCGCCCGTCCATCTGCCATTGCCGCATGTGTCAGAAGCAGTTCGGCTCCTTCTTCGGGGCGCTGGTGACGGTGCCGAAGGACGGCGTCGAATGGACCCATGAGGAGCCGAGCTACTTCCAGTCCTCCGTCAACATCGATCGCGGCTTCTGCGCCCGTTGCGGCACGCCCATGACCTACCGCCAGCAGGGCCAATTGGAGATCGCCATCGGCGCCTTTGACGACCGCTCCGACCTCGCGCCGCAGATCCAGGTCAACTACGCGGTGCGGCTGCCCTGGGTGGAAAAGATCTTCGAAGCGCCGATCCATGAGGACTTCGACTTCTATCGACGGCAGGAGCAGATCATCTCCTTCCAGCATCCCGATCACGAGACGGCCAACTGGCCGCAGCAGGGCTTGAAACTATGACGATCGCCGGCGGCTCCATGCGTACCCTCTATCCGGAGATCGAACCGTTCGAGTCGGGCATGCTCGATGTCGGCAATGGCCACACCGTCTACTGGGAGCGCTCCGGCACCAAGGGCGCCAAGCCCGCTGTCTTCCTGCACGGCGGACCGGGCGGCACCATATCGCCGAAGCATCGGCGGCTGTTCGATCCCAAGCTTTACGACGTCATCCTGTTCGACCAGCGCGGCTGCGGGAAATCGACGCCAAACGCCTCGCTGGAGGCCAACACCACCTGGCATCTCGTCGCCGATATCGAGCGCCTGCGCGAAATGGCGGGCTTCGACAAATGGCTGGTGTTCGGCGGCTCGTGGGGTTCGACGCTGGCGCTCGCCTATGCCGAGACGCATCCTGAGCGGGTGAGCGAACTCGTCGTGCGCGGCATCTACACGCTGACGCGCGCCGAGCTCGAATGGTACTATCAGTTCGGCGTGTCCGAGATGTTCCCCGACAAATGGGAGCGTTTCCTGGCGCCGATCCCGGAAGCCGAGCGCGGCGACATGATGGCCGCCTATCGCAAGCGGCTGGTCGGCTCCGACCGCAAGGCACAGGTCGAGGCCGCGCTTGCCTGGAGCCTGTGGGAAGGCGAGACGATCACGCTCTTGCCGGAGCCGGAAACCAGCGGCAAGTTCGGCGAGGACGACTACGCCGTCGCCTTCGCCCGCATCGAGAACCATTACTTCGTCCATGCCGGCTGGCTCGAGGAGGGGCAGTTGCTGCGCGACGCCTGGAAGCTGAAGGACATCCCCGGCACCATCGTCCACGGCCGCTACGACATGCCGTGCCCGGCGCGCTACGCCTGGGCGCTGCACAAGGCCTGGCCGAAGGCGGATTTCCATCTTATTGAAGGCGCCGGCCATGCTTATTCGGAGCCCGGGATCTTGGATCGCCTGATCCGGGCGACGGATGGGTTTGCGGGGAAGAACTAGTCGATGTACGGCTTTCCGTCCCACCCCCCTCTGTCCTTCCGGACATCTCCCCTGCAAGGGGGGAGATTGGATATCGCCTTCGCTTTCGCCAATCGCCGACGCTGCAGGACGAGCGCCGTTGGCAAGGCTGCCGATCTCCCCCCTTGCGGGGGAGATGGCCGGCAGGCCAGAGGGGGGTGCTCAAGCGCCTTGTCATCATGAAAAAAGAAAGACTGTTCCTCTTTGACACCACCCTTCGCGACGGCCAGCAGACGCCGGGCATCGACTTTTCCGTCGAGGACAAGATCGCCATCGCCAAGTTGCTGGACGAGTTCGGCATCGACTATGTCGAGGGCGGCTATCCCGGCGCCAACCCGACCGACACCGCCTTCTTCCAGCAGAAGCGAACGGCGCGGGCAAAGTTCGTCGCTTTCGGCATGACCAAGCGGGCAGGCGTCTCGGCCTCCAACGATCCGGGGCTGGCGGCGCTCGTGCAGTCGACATCGGACGCCATCTGCTTCGTCGCCAAGAGCTGGGACTATCATGTGCGCGTGGCGCTCGGCTGCACCAACGAGGAAAACCTCGACTCGATTAAGGTGTCGGTCGAGACGGCGGTCGCCGCCGGCAAGGAAGCGATGGTCGACTGCGAGCATTTCTTCGACGGCTTCAAGGCCAATCCCGCCTACGCGCTCGCCTGCGCCAGGACCGCCTACGATACCGGCGCGCGCTGGGTGGTGCTGTGCGACACCAATGGCGGCACGCAACCTTCGGAAGTGCGCGCCATCGTCGAGACGGTGATCGCCGCCGGCATTCCGGGCGAGCATCTCGGCATCCATGCCCATGACGACACCGGCCAGGCGGTAGCCAATTCGCTGGCCGCCGTCGAGGCCGGCGTGCGCCAGATCCAGGGCACGCTGAACGGCATCGGCGAGCGCTGCGGCAACGCCAATTTGATCTCGATCGTGCCGACGCTTTCGCTGAAACCGGCCTTCGCCGACCGCTTCGAAACCAGCATTTCGGCCGAGGCGCTGACCGGCATATCGCGCCTGTCGCGCGCCTTCGACGAATTGCTGAACCGCGCGCCGGAAGCCCAGGCGCCCTATGTCGGCGCTTCCGCTTTCGCCACCAAGGCCGGCATCCATGCCTCGGCGCTGGCCAAGGAGCCGGCGACCTATGAGCATGTGCCGCCGGAAGCCGTCGGCAACCGCCGCCGCGTCATGGTCTCCGACCAGGGCGGAAAGGCCAATTTCCTGGCCGAGCTGAAGCGGCGCGGCATCGACGTCCCGAAGGACGATCATCGGCTCGATGCGCTGATCGCGGTGGTCAAGGAACGAGAGGCCTCGGGCTATGCCTATGAGGGTGCCGACGCCTCCTTCGAGCTGCTCGCCCGCAAGATGCTGCACGGCCTGCCGGAGTTCTTCAACGTCACCTCGTTCCGCTGCATGGTCGAGCGCCGCTTCGACGCCAACGGCCAGCTGAAGACGGTGTCGGAGGCCATCGTCAAGGTGATGGTCGATGGCGAGGAGAAGATGTCGGTGGCCGAAGGCCACGGCCCGGTCAACGCGCTTGACATCGCGCTCCGCAAGGATCTCGGCAAATACCAGAACGAGATCGGCGACCTCGAGCTTGCCGAC
>NZ_RZOF01000029.1:0-31905 GCF_003998955.1 Mesorhizobium sp. M4B.F.Ca.ET.017.02.2.1
GTGCGACGAGGCATTCCTCGAGACCAACGGCATCATCAAGGGAGCGATGAACCTCATCGACACAAGGCGCGCCGAGCTGCTCTACAGCCGCATGGGTCCGGCGATCGAGGCCTCCGGCGGCAGCGCCGGCAACACGGCGGCCGGCGTCGCCAGCTTTGGCGGCCGCGCCGCCTTCTTCGGCAAGGTCTCCAACGATGCGCTGGGCGAAATCTACGCCCACGACATCCATGCGCAAGGCGTCGCCTTCGACACCACGCCGCTCAAGGGTGAACCGCCGACGGCGCGCTCGATGATCTTCGTCACGCCCGACGGCGAGCGCTCGATGAACACCTATCTCGGCGCCTGCGTCGAGCTCGGGCCTGAGGATGTCGAGGCGGACAAGGCCTCTGGCGCCAAGGTCACCTATTTCGAAGGCTATCTGTGGGATCCGCCGCGCGCCAAGGAAGCAATCCGCCAGACGGCGATGCTGGCGCACGCGGCAGGCCGCGAAGTGTCGATGACCCTGTCGGATTCGTTCTGCGTCGACCGCTACCGCGACGAGTTCCTCGAGCTGATGCGTTCGGGTACCGTCGACATCGTCTTTGCCAACAGCCACGAGATCAAATCGCTTTACCAGACGGCGTCGTTCGACGAAGCGCTGGCGCAGATTCGCAAGGATTGCCGCATCGCCGCCGTGACCCGATCGGAAAAAGGCTCGGTGATCGTGCGCGGCGACGAGACCGTGGTGATCAAGGCGACCGCCATCAAGGAGCTGATCGACACGACGGGCGCCGGCGATCTCTATGCCGCCGGCTTCCTGCATGGCTACACGCAAGGCCGTGACTTGCAGACCTGCGGCGACCTTGGCTCACTGGCAGCCGGATTGGTGATCCAGCAGATCGGCCCCAGGCCCCGTCAGAATTTGCGCCGCGAGGCCGAGCAGGCGGGGCTGACCATTCCGGACGTTCAAACGAGTTAGTGGCCTACCTTCCCGTTGTGCAGGCTATCTCGCCAGAAGCGCAATCACGGAATAGGGAAATCCTGATGTCGAACATGATGAAGGCGCTGGTCAAGGCCAAGGCCGAGCCGGGCATCTGGATGGAAGAAGTGCCGGTGCCGGAAATCGGCCCGAACGACGTTCTGATCAAGATCAAGAAGACCGCGATCTGCGGTACCGACGTCCACATCTACAATTGGGACCAGTGGGCGCAGAAGACCGTGCCGGTGCCGATGGTGACCGGCCACGAATTCGTCGGCACGGTCGCCGACTTCGGCGCAGCGGTCACCGAATACAAGGTCGGCCAGCGTGTATCGGGCGAAGGCCACATCGTCTGCGGCCATTGCCGCAATTGCCGGGCGGGCAGGGGGCATCTGTGCCGCAACACCCTCGGCGTCGGCGTCAACCGGCCCGGCGCCTTCGGTGAATATCTGGCGATACCGCAGCACAACGTCGTGCCGATCCCCGACGATGTGCCCGACGAGATCGCCGCAATCTTCGATCCCTTGGGCAATGCGGTCCACACCGCACTGTCCTTTGATCTGGTCGGCGAGGACGTGCTGGTGACTGGCGCCGGGCCGATCGGCATCATGGGCGCGCTCGTCGCCCAATGCGTCGGTGCGCGCAAAGTGGTCATCACTGACATCAACCCGGTGCGGCTGGCACTGGCGAAAAAGCTCGGCGTCCAGCATGTCGTCGACGTCTCGAAGGAAAAGCTGCGCGACGTCATGCCGGCGCTCGGCATGACCGAGGGGTTTGACGTCGGCCTCGAAATGTCGGGCGCAGCCCCCGCCTTCCGCGACATGATCGATACCATGAACAATGGCGGCAAGATCGCCATTCTGGGCATTGCGCCGACCGGCTTCGAGATCGACTGGAACAAGGTCATCTTCAAGATGCTGCATCTCAAGGGCATCTACGGCCGCGAGATGTTCGAGACCTGGTACAAGATGATCGCGCTGGTGCAGGGTCCTCTCGACGTATCGGGCCTGATCACACACCGCATCGGGGTCGATGACTACCTCGACGGTTTCGAGGCGATGAAGAGCGGCAATTCGGGGAAGGTGGTGATGGATTGGTAGGGATTGCCTTGGCCGCTCTTCAGGAAAAGCTGACGGGACAGCACCCCTCTGGTCCGCCGGACATCTTCCAACGAGGGGAACATGGCTGGGTGGAGAGCTATGGCTCCGCTAGGTGCGCCCCCTAATCATGATACGGCGACGTATCGCGGCCCATCCGATAACGGTCGATGGTGGCAATTCGCCTCAGCCGATGACGGAAACCCGGTGAACGGATGCTCACAGGCCCCCACGCGATCGTCTATTTCCTAAGATCTGCGATTGAGGTCGAGGTGTTGCCGCCGTTTCAGCGGGTAAGATGCGTTAGACGACTTCCGGTACCTTTCCGGTCAGCGAATTAAGGAAGGCAACGAGCCGCATTGGACAGGTCGTGCCATTCCGGTTCGGGGGAAGTATGGCGCGGCTCAGCATGGCGACACGGTCGGAACTGAAGCGGCGATCGTGGAGCGTTATCGCGGCGTTGACAAGCGGCGCATTCTGAATGAGTTCGGGGCGGTAATCGGCTATTATCGCAAGCGCGCGCGATCCGTCTTATGAACCGTCGTGAGCAGAGGCCGTCTGCGGGCAAGAGCCGCAGCCGCTGTTACGGCAGCGATGTCCGCGAGGCGCTCATCGTGTTGTGGGAGGCTTCGGAGCGGCTGAGGTCCGCATCGTCGCTCGCGGCGGCCAGCGCCGCCGGGCAGGAATGAGTTCGGCAGTTCGCCGCTCGGTGCAAGCCCGCACCTTCGGCGATTGGAAAGATCCGCCGCCCGGCTTTGTTGAGCGCATTCGGGCACGTCTTGGTCGGGGAGCTTCGTGCAGACGATGGTGCTGACCGAAATTGCCACCGGCTGGACCGAATGCATTCCGGTCCGCACGCGCAACAGCGGCAATGTGATCATGGCGATCAAGCAGGCCCGCTCGCGGTTTCCCTGACCCTGTGCTGCTGTTTGCCGGCATCCGCCCGCACAGGAAGAGCTTGGAAAGCGGTCGATCGTCGTGGCCTGAATGCGGAAATCGAGGAGCCGTTGGTCGTCGATCTCCAGCCTGAACGCGGTCGTTTCCTGGTGCCGCAAATCGGCTGTTGCATACACATCCCTGTCAGACGTCAGTTTTCCTCGCCCATTTTGGTGTCGAGACGCGAAGTGCTCTTTTGGACCAGCAAGGCTTTTTGGAAATCTGAGAGCGGCTTTCCGCGGGGCGCTCCATTTTTGAGCATCAAGCTACCACAGCCAATGACGCGCAGGTTCCACCAGACTCGCCAGCCTTGAAGGACAGCGAAAATAGCATAGCACGACAGACACAACAATCCATCAGGAAGCCGCAGTCGTTGAAGATGCGGCGCTGCATCCATACCGTGGATGCATTCGATCCAAATAATCGATTTGTTCAATCAGTTTCTCGAAAGCTAACCCTACCCTCTGTGGGAATCGGGCTCTGGGCCGCGACGCTGCCTTGCGAGCGCAGGGGCTGCACGTAGGAGAGATGATGCAACGAGAAATCGCACGCGGGTTGCTGGCGTCGTGGGTTCGCCGACCGGCGTATTTGAGCCCGTCAGTTGGTCCTCACCCGCGCCTATTGCCACCGAGCGACTTGCATGTCCCTCCAACTCGGACCTGTTCCGAGAGATGCGACGAGTTGCGCGCCGTGTGCTCCGATCAGATGGCCGCCGGTGACGCGTCTCTCTTCGATAGGAGATGAAATGCGAACGCTGCTCGTGGATCATCATGCGGATCTTGCGCGCGCCATGCGACTTGCGCTCGGGGATGGCGGCTTCGTCGTTGATGTCGTTGGTACTCTGGAACTGGCCTCGAGTGCATTTTCTTGCGCCAGCTATGAAATTCTCCTGCTGGAATTGGCTCTGCCAGATGGCGATGGCTTGGGTTGGCTGAGGCAGTTGAGGACCCACGGGCATTCAGTTCCTGCCGTCATTATGAGCAGCCTTAACGATCTCGATAAGCGAATTGCGATCTTCAACGGTGGTGCGGACGACTTTCTGCTCAAACCCGTCTCTACCGATGAGCTTATCGCCAGAATGAGAGCCATTCTGCGCCGGGCGTCACAGATGACCGACCTGAGGCTCGTATTTGGCAATCTCAACTTCGATCCGGTCGCCCGGCAGGTTTTCGTTGCTGGGCACCCAATGATGATCGCACGTCGCGAACTCTGTATTCTAGAGCATCTGCTTAACCGGGCAGGCCGCATCGTGCCCCGTGCGCAGTTGGAAGATCACCTCTATTCGTTCAACGACGACGTGTCTGCCAACGCGCTTGAAGTCGGAATCTATCGTTTACGTGGACATCTGACCAGATCAGGTGCAACGCCACGGATCAAGACCATCCGTGGCATTGGCTACATTCTAGAATTGACTGACGCGTCATCCGCATAGTTTGTCGAATCGAAAGAAGATCTATTTTGCTGATCCTTCAACATCCTTGCCCTGCGCTCAATTGGCGGGCGATCGCCATCAAGGTTCCGAGACCTGCAGTGCCCCGTTACCTGGGCCATCTCCTCTGCGCGCTTATTGTGACTTTCCCACTTGGTGTCGCGGCGCAAAACAAGCAGGACAAAGGCGCGCCGCGTGCGGCTTCGAATAGCATCAATGCCACGCTGACCCTTTCCTCTTCGCTCGGGGAGACCGTTCATCTGCCCGCGCCAGCCACGACCATCTTTGTTGCTGACCCGACGATCGCGGATTTTCAGGCACCATCGAGCAAAACAATCTTCGTCTTTGGCAAGAAATCGGGGCGGACCAGCCTATTCGCCTTGGACGGCAACGGCGAGCCTCTCGCCGAATTGCGTATCGTTGTCACGCAACCGATCGGGGATTTACGCGCCATGTTGCGGGAGCAGGTCGGCGACTATCCCATCCGCGTCAACTATACGCCGCGCGGCGCAATCCTTAGCGGGACGGCGCCCGACGCAGAGGTCGCCGACACCGCAAAAAGAGTCACTGAGCAATATCTGGGCGACGGAGCGCAAGTCGTCAACAACATCAAGGTCGCTGGATCCCTGCAAGTTAACCTCAGCGTGCGCGTAGCCGAAGTCTCACGCAGCGCCATGAAGTCACTTGGCGTCAACCTGTCCGCCTTCGGTCAAATCGGCAATTTCAAAGTGGGCGTTCTAAGCGGAAGCGGTGCAAGCGCTGGATCTGGTTCAACCCAGGGTGGCGGTACAGCAGAAATCGGATTCGACAACGGTGTCGTCAACGTCAGCGCGGTTCTCGACGCGCTCGCCAAGGAGCATATAGCTTCCGTCCTGGCTGAGCCGAACCTCACCGCTATGTCGGGTGAAAAAGCCAGCTTTCTAGCTGGCGGCGAATTTCCCATTCCTGTCCTGCAGGAAAACAGGCAGGTATCGGTTGAATTCCGTCACTTCGGCGTCAGTCTGGAATTTGTGCCGACAGTTCTCAGCAACAATCAAATCAACATTCACGTAACGCCCGAAGTCAGTGAACTGTCGACGCAAGGTGCCGTGCAAATCAACGGAATTTCCGTGCCGGCAGTTTCCACGCGCCGAGCCGATACGGTCGTCGAACTCGCCAGTGGGCAGAGCTTCGCAATCGGCGGTCTAATCAGGCGGAACGTCAACAATGATGTCAGGGCCTTTCCCTGGCTCGGAGAAATGCCGATCCTGGGACCGCTTTTTCGCTCGTCCTCGTTTCAAAAAGAGGAGTCAGAACTGGTCATTCTAGTTACGCCTTACATTGTAAGACCAGGCTCCAACCCAAACCAGATGAGCGCACCTACGGAGCGGGCGGCACCGGCTTTGAACGGAGGGGGCGCTCCGACGAATTCCGTGGCAAGTCCCCCGCGAGACCGCGCTGCTATCCGTGCGGGCGCGCCAAGCGCCCAGGGCGGTCTCGGCTTCATCATCGAATAGTGTCGTCCAATGATGTTGCGTTTTATAGTCCTCTTTGTCGCTCTGGCACCAAGCGTAAGTGGCTGCACAAGCACTACGCCAGTTGATGTCGAACCATCGGCATCAATGCTTGTCCGAGAGGAGACCACCCTCCTGACGTTGCAAAGCCTGCGCGCTTCCGAACGGCAGCGTTTGCGTGATTTCCTAAACAAGGCCAGTCGCGGCCGATTCGATGCCCTCCACCTCCTCATCAGCGGTTCGCCCCAGCTCAGCGCAGGGGTAGCCCATCAGGCCAGGCAGTTGGCAATCGAAGCAGACAACATTCAATTGCTCGATCAACACGACGCCGGCTCAGTGCGAATTGAGGCGATTGTCTATCACGCCCGTCCGCCGGTCTGTCCCTCATATGGTGCCTTACCCAATGAAGAATCCTTCAAACAGCCGCTTGGTTGTTCGACAGGATTTAACCTGGCCGTGATGGTCAACGATCCGCGCGATCTGCTCGACAATCAGGCCGTCAAGTCCGGCGATGGCGATCGTGCTTCTGTACCAGTTGCCACTTACAGAACATTCGGGACGGATAAAGGTGGCTGATACCGGCCCTTATCTTGGCAGCACTCCTACCGGAGATTGAAAGCTTCCAATCTCGTCCTGATCTAAAATCAAAGGAACCGCTGGATGCAATATAGGCGCGATATCGCGGGCCTTAGGGCTGTTGCTGTACTTCCGGTCGTACTCTTTCATTTCGGAATTTCGGCGATCCCGGGTGGCTTTAGCGGGGTCGATATCTTCTTCGTCATCTCCGGCTACCTGATCAGCGGAAGCCTCTTGGATGACCTTGAACGCGGCCAATTTTCGATCGTCAACTTCTACTGGCGCCGTGCCCGGCGCATTCTGCCGGCTCTCGTCTTTGTGATGCTTCTCACCTGCATTGCCGCATTGTTCATTCTTCTGCCATCGGATCTGCGCGAATTCGGTCTTAGCATCATAGCTGCCTCGACCTTCTGGTCGAACGTTTTTTTCTGGAAAACGTCAAGTTACTTCTCGATCGATGCCGCGCTTCGACCACTGTTGCACACCTGGTCGCTTTCCGTAGAGGAGCAGTACTACATCTTCGCCCCAATCCTGATGTTCCTAATCTATCGCTACATCGGGAAGCGCTGGCTGACGACACTTCTTCCGATAATTCTCTGCAGCTTCGTAATGGCGGTGATGGCGACATCCCTGGCGCCCACCGCCGGATTCTATCTGCTGCCGACCCGAATCTGGGAACTCATGTTGGGCGCCCTGCTCATGCTCAAACGCCCCCCGCCGTTGGGCAACAGATTCCTGATGGAGTCGGTGGGGTTGGCCGGATTTGGCCTTCTCGCCATCGGGTTCTTCGCGCTTTCGGAGAGCGACCCGTTCCCAGGCTACAACGCCTTGTATCCATGCATCGGAACGGCCCTTCTGATCTATGTTGGCCAAAATTCCCCCTCGACGGTCGCCAGCCGCATGCTCGAAGTCCGGCCGCTGGTCTGGATTGGGCTCATCTCGTATTCTTTGTATCTTGTTCACTGGCCGCTCAATGCGTTCGCGCATTATCTTTCGTTCCAAAAACTCGATCCTTTGATGACCGGTGCGATGTTGGTAGCAAGCCTCGCATTGGCTGCATTCTCCTGGAAGTTTGTAGAGCAGCCGTTTCGACAGAAGAGGGCCTTCACCGCCCCGGGGCCTATCTTTGCCTTTTCAGCGCTCGCGATCGTTGTTCTTTGTGCCGGCGGAGCGGCGGGGGCGCTCGGCAACGGCTTTCCGCAACGGTTTCCGGACTATGTCCAGCGGCGCATTTCCGTCGGGGACTGGAGGAATGGCATCTGTTTCAACGAGGGCACCAGCCGGATCGAAAGCTGGAATATGGAGGATTGCACGCGCACTCGCGGTTTTCCAACAACGGTTTTTTTGTGGGGCGACTCCTTCGCCGCGCACTATGTTTCCGGCCTGGGTGCTAACATAAATCGGTTGCAGGCGAACATCGTGGAATATACGTACGCCGGCTGCCCGCCGATACTCTCTTACTACTCTTACGCTCGTCTTGATTGTGTCCGGTTCAATCGCAAGGCCTTGGACATCATCTTGGAAGCGGACATCAAGACGGTTATCCTCAGCGGTAAATGGAGTGACTATGAGGTCAGAGGCTTCGACGGTCTTCAGCAAACAATCGATACGCTTCGTGCCCTGGGCGTGCGCGTGTTTGTCATCGGCCAGTCTCCGCAGTTCCCAACTGACGTCCGGAAAATTGCGTTCTTCGCCAAGCGCCAAAATCTGGACGATACGTCCTGGCCGATGGCGATGGACCCCGGCATCAACGAACGTGTGCGCTCATTTACCAAAGGCGCCACATTCATCGATCCGCTGAAATTCCTGTGCAGCGCAGGACGCTGCCCCTATTCCGACAGAGGAGAGTTTATGTATTTCGACTATGGTCATTTCTCTTCAGCCGGCGCCACACTGGCAATCTCGAAATACTGGCCGGCTTTTGGCAAAGACAATGCTCTTCCTAAGACGAAGTAGCGGGTCAGACGGCTGACAAGCACCAGTGCGGGTCCCTGTGATTGCTCCTGCTTCGGCAGCAGCCGCGACGATGGAGCTGTTCAGGTTTAAGGCCACCCGATAGCGACCTAGGATGGGTGCTGCCACGCGGATCGGACTAAGCGTGCATTATCACGTAAATGTTGAGAGAATGAATGGCGCCGCGAAGGGCAATTCCAGCCATCACAGCGACAGGCGTGTCGCGGTCCCGACATAGCAGTGGCACTTACCTGACACGGCCTCACACTGCCCTCTAAACGGCCCCGAATTTGAACTGACCACCCCTGGCCGGTTCATTGGGCAGGTCAAGGGCTAGGCTGTATTACACAGGGCTCACCCCTTTCAGTCTCAAGTTGGTACGATGGGCCGTGGACGGTCGATGCAGACTTCAAGGATGGCGAAAGAAGCTCTCTATGCGTGCGTTGTCGAGGCAAGTGCCTTTGCCAGAGATGCTCGCGGCTGGAGAGATTTCAAAATGAGCGTTGGAAGCGGAGAATGCCGCCGACGCTGTTCGGCTTGCTCGTGCCCTTGACGGTGGTAGGGTCGGCAGGGCCGACGCCAAAGTTGCCGTAGTGGTCGTAATCGACCTCGGCTGTGACCGTGAAGCCAGGAACGACCATATAGACGACGTTTGCAGCCAAACCAGAATTCTTGAGCTGATCACTCGAGACCTGAAAGTTGAACGAAGTTTTCTCGTCAAACTCGTAGGTGGCGCCCGCCCAGAAAGCCCACTGGCCGTTCCAGATTTTGTACGAGCCGCGCACATGATTGGCGATTGCGCCGTTTGAGTCCTCGTTGAGACTGCCATTGGAACCGTAGCCGAACAGTCCAAACAGCGACAGCTGGTTTGTGACAGCGACGTCGACACGGATCTTGCCGGCCAAAGCTTCGTAGTTGCTGTCATAAGCCGCGACGCCGGTGATCGAGCCCCAGCCTTGCGTGTATTTCAAGCCGGCGACAACGTGCGGAATATAGCTGTCGATAGTACCGGCTGAGCCCGATCCTTGTTCGAGCGAAATCACGGTCGAAATGCCGTTGCCGGCGTCGAAGTAGTACTGAGCCACGTTGGTGTCGAAGCCGGCCGACCGAACGAGCATACTATCGAGAACGTTGCCAGCGTAGCTTACAAACGTATCGAAGGCCGACCCGTCCTTGCCAACTCGCAGGCCCCCCAGCTCGACCCAGGCAGAAGCCAGTGCGAGGCCGCTGTTGAAACCATAGTTCTGAGGACTGTCACGCGAGTTAGCGCTATTGCCAAAATTCACGTGGGTTTCGGTATAGGTCGTCAACGCGCCGAGCTCGGTCTGCTGGCCGCTCCAAGTTTTGAACGTGAAGCGTGTGTTGTTTCGCCAAGTGCCTTGGTCCTCGCCAGTTCTCACATCCGAGGTTCTTGCGCTGTCATACGATCGGACATCACCCAGGCCGATATCATAACGGACATAGCCGCCGATGCGCAGGCAGGTCTCGGTGTTGGGAATATAGAAATACCCCGAGCCGAGGACGTCGCAGATCTTGATGTACTCGGCCGGTTCCCGCTCGGCGCCAGCTGCTCGAACGACGGAGGCGGCGATCAGAGCAGTTAAGCCGAGAAGACGAATCTTGATGTACATGTCTAGATCTCCATGAAGGAATAAAAAGGATAGAGGCGTAAGAGCAAGCTTTACTCTAAATTTTGTGCGTGTTGTCTCCAATTTGTGGACGTAAAAGCGCTTGACATGGGAGGTTATCCAGCGTAAAAGCCACATGTACTTAGAATAGTGTTTTCTTCTAGGAGATTCATTATCGTTTATATGTGAAACACTCCGGTCAGACCGCTGCAGCCTCGGAATAGAGCAGCAAGCGACATGCCAACCTGAAGCGTAGATGCGGCCGACACCAAAATTGGGCCGACGCGCCTTCGTCTCGCTGGAATCACTTTTTTTGAGGGTCACTGCGAAAAGCAATGTGCGACACGGTTCGCCATGTTCGATATGTGACAGTCTCGTTTAACAGCGACGGCTTCCCGTCTGACCGCAACGGAGGCCGCTTCATGCGCTACCGAGAAGGATTACTGCGCGCGTGCGGTCCGCAAGGGCTGCGCCAGGAACAGAGGGCGTCCACGTCCGATGTGTCGCATGGTGGCCGAAGCACCTTTTCGCCGCTGTAAGTTCGCCGTGCAGGTACATTGCGCGGCCGATAGCGAGAAGGGATCGCACCCTGAAACGGTTGCCTAGGGCTCGCCTCGAGTAATTGGCGATGAACAGCATTCTCGAGAACTTAGTCTCGACGGAAAGAGCAACGAAAGGAAGCCGCTTGGACGAGCACGATCCGAAGGAAGAACTGATCGAGACCATTTTCCGCAACGGCACAATCACTGCCGTGGGTATCCTGCTTGCCTTTTCGCTCGGCTTCCTCACTCATTGGGCGGCGAACCCCTTGCCATGGCAACTCTACGATCTGTTCGCCGTAGTGCCGATCCTGCTCGGCATCGCACTGCAGATGAGAGCGCTGTCCATGCTGCTCGACATGAGTTCCTTGCGCCGCCCCATCTACGAACGCGCCAATCGCATTTTCATGGTCGGCCTCATCCAGACCGCGTGTGGCGTCGGGATGGCGATCTTGGTCGATCTTTTCGGGATATCGGTAGGGGGCACGCTGCCCGGCGCTTGACGACAAGCCACACCGCCGCTCATCGCTCGAAGCGACGTCAAGCTGGGGAGCCTTGTGCACCCCCTAGCGGCGCCTTCCTTTCATCAAATGAGCGGACGTCAGCTTTAGAGCGTCTCGGTGGCTAAAGCCGGTATGGTTTTTCGGCCGGCAGGGAAGGCCGCTGGCTGGACCTGGATGGCGTCTGAACGAGGCTTGACAGGTGCGTTGCGACGTTTGGCGTCGGACATGAATTTCGCATTGCAAAGTTCTTCCGCAGACGCCTCAAGCACACTGCATCGGCGTCACGTACTCAAACGTTGAATGCGGCACCGCACCATCACCTCAGGCGGACCATGGCACGCGCGCTCGGTTGATACCGTCCTCTCCAAGCGAGACTGCGACATCGCCGCCTCCGCCTTGAAAACGCGGAGAAAGCGGGACGCACTGACTTAGGTCAGAGACAGGACGAGCGCGCAACGAAACAATGATGGATCAGCGACGTGGGACGACAGCTCCTTGCACACCTCAATCCTGACAAAGTACCGGGACCCCCGGCCGCCTTGGTATACCATCTATCCGACTGTGCCAGACTTCTCTGCGGCGGTTGGTGCTGACGATTATGAGGAATGGCTGGGGGGCCTCCCGGCCGACGAATCGGTGTCGCTCTATTTCCACATTCCGTTTTGCCGATCCATGTGCTGGTATTGCGGCTTCCCTACCGCCGTCACCCGTCGCAACGGCCCGATCCTTAATTATTTGGCGGTGCTGCGTCAGGAGATCAGTTTGGTGTCGGAGCAAGCGCGGCAAGGGCTGCCGGTGAGCGATGTGCATTTCGGCGGCGGAACGCCTCACCTTATCGGGCCAGCCGAGCACTTAGCGCTGATGGAATTTCTACGCCGCCACTTCGCTTTCAGCAAAACTGCTGCGATCGCCGTGGAGTCGATCCCCGAACGTTCACACCGGAAATGGCCGAAGCCTTGGCAGCTACCGGTGTCAACCGCGCGAGCATCGGCGTGCAGAGCTTTGATCCCGATGTGCAAAAGGCGATCAATCGGATCCAGAGTAAGGTGCAGACGGCCGCTGCCGTCGAAAATCTCCGCCGGCATGGCGTTGGCCATATCAACTTCGATCTCATCTTCGGTCTCCCGAAACAGACTGTGCAGTCCTGCATCCAGACCGCGATGGCTGCGGTCGCCATGCGCCCCAACCGGTTTGCGGTGTTCGGCTACGCGCATATTCCTTCCGTGATAAAGAATCAGCGCCTAATCGAGCAGGCAGGTCTACCGGACGGCGATGTTCGCGCCGAACAGGCTGCAGCTGTCGCCGAGACACTGGTTGGCGCCGGCTACCGGGAGATCGGGCTCGATCATTTCGCTCTGCCGGACGACGAACTCGCGCTAGCGCAGAAGACCGGGCGCCTGCGGCGTAATTCGCTGGGATACTCGGCCGATACTTGCAAAACCGTGATCGGCTTCGGCGCGTCGGCTGTTGGCCGAGTCGGCGAGGGGTACGTTCAGAACGAAGTAACACGGGATTCTTACGCCCGGCACATCGCAAGTGGACGTCTGGCGACATCAAAGGGCCACCGGCTGACCGACGATGACCGGGTGCGCGCAGCAATCATCGAGCGACTGATGTGCGATTTGGAGGCCGACGTGCCGACCATCTGTGCCGCCCACGAAATCGAACCAGCTCGTTTTCTCGATTCAGTTGAGCGTTTGGTGACGCTGGCTGAGGAGGGGATCGTGGACGTCGAAAACGGCTTCATCCGCGTGCGGCCGGAGCACCGCTTTGTTGTTCGCGCCGTTGCTGCTGCATTCGATGCTTTTCTCGCGAATCGATGAGTTGAGGCCACGACTCCGAAGGCATCAGACCTTGTTTGGCGCTCGTCGGCATGGGCTCTCGCAGAAGACTCCGCAAGCGCATGCAGGGGACTTCCACTTGACGCCGCGTTCATCATCATCTCGCCTGGGTGCGCTCGATCGCACAACTCGGAGCACGCTGCTCTCGGCGTGAGGCTGTGCTCTGCAAAGCACCGGTGATCCACCCTGTCCCTGGATAGCAGCTTGATGGCGTCATCTTGGAGGACGAGAAAAGATTGTCGAGGTACGGGTACGAATTGCCTCGGTCGTTCGTTCAATCGAAAGCACTGTCTGCGGAGGCACCTCTCCTTCATGCAGTGACAGGAGATGCTGGCCGACTTCCTTATCTGCTGCGGTGAGTCGATGATTTAGGCGGAGAAAGTCCATCCAGGTGGGGGTGCGGAATGTCTCCGTCCAAAGTGACGGTGTTTGCAGATTTCGCTGGAGCGTCCAGTTTCGTGCACCGGCACGGCTCTGGACGTGTCGCCGCGTGCGCATGTAGCCCAGAAAGGCCTCGATATTTTCCTCCGATATCAAATACTCGACCTTGGCCACGATAGGGCCACTTCTGGGTTTCAGATCGAGAGCCACGTCCGGCGGATGAAAAACTGAACTTTCTTGATCCGTTTCTTCCCAGGGACGGACCGGCAACACGATCCCCGCTGCTGCAACCAGCAACAGAGCGCCCGCGGCGCCCTCCAATGCTGAGGTCAAGGAATAGTTTTGCGCGACAGAACCCCAGATCCAGCTGCCAGCAGCCATACCGCCTGCGCTCAAGGCGTAGTAAATGGAGAGCGTGCGGCCTACAACCCACCTTGGGCTTGCCAACTGCACCGACACGTCAATGCCCGTCCAGGTGATAAGCCAACCCGCTCCGCCGAGCGCCAGCGAAATGGCCGCCACAGGAACCGACGATGTCAGGGCAAGGGAGAGGCAACAGACTGCACAAGCCACAGAGGCGAAGGCCACCAGCCTGTTTTGAGACGTGACCTTCCTCAAGAAGCCGTTGCCCATGCCCGCGATGAAAGCACCCATGCCGAAGCCGGCCAATAAGATACCGTAGACAATTGGCCCACTCTTCAACTGATCCCGGACGACGAGAGGGAGCAACGCCAGAATGGAGATGCTTGCCAATCCGAAAAGAGCTGCTCGGGCGGTCGCTGCCCTGATCTCCAAAGACATCGCCGTAAAGCGCACTCCGTCATGAATTGCCGTCGTCATTCTCTCACGAGGGAGAGGCGAAGAGCGGACCTCCCATTTGGTGCGCCATATCGCGCTTATAGGCGCCAGATCACTCACCGCAGCCAAGGCGAAAGCGGCCAGCGGCCCAAAGACGGCCAGGATCACGCCCCCTAAGGCCGGACCAACGCTGCGCACAATGTTGTATCCGACGGACATAAGCGTCACTGCGGCCGGAATGTCGCGTTTGTGAAGGATATCGCCGACCGAAGCGTGCCAGGCCGGATCATTCAAGGCAAAGCCGCAGCCGGCCAGGAAACCTAACCCGAGAATCAGCCAAGGACTGACAAATCCCAGACCCACAGAAATCATCAGCGTCATCGACGCCGATGCTATCAGGCAGTGTCCCGCAAACATCACCCACCGGCGGCTGAAGTTGTCGGCAATGGCTCCGGCGAAAACTGAGAGGAAGAACACCGGCAGTGTGGATGCGGCCTGGACGAGAGCCACCATAAGGTCGGACGCTGAAATCGTTGCCATAAGCCAACTGATGGCGACCGTTTGCACTAGCCAACCGAGGCTGGAAATCTGGGTGGCCGTCCAAATTGAGCGAAACACCTTGTTTCGAAATGGGGCGAGCGTCTTTGAAACGGGCGGTTGAGGATTTTCGCTCTGCATGAGGTTTTGCTGGCCTTCGATGAGCGCTGCGATTTGAGCAAGTGGGTCGATACTTAGACATCGCGGAGCACCGCACGGAACCCAGCTCTATGGAGCTTGCCGGCGACTATTTGCGTATTGAGCCATTCTCATAGTCTCATTCATGAGCAGTCCTATGCGCAAGCGTTGCTTTGCTAAATTCCCACGACAAGCGCGCCGCCGCTGAGACCCGCACCCGCTGCCGCCAAGAGGACTTTCTCGCCAGGCCGAAACGGCTGCGCCCGATGGGCGAGCGACAACGAGAGCGGGATCGTCGCGGCGGAAGAGTTGCCATATTCGGCGATCGTCTTGACCATCGAGTGATCTGTGATGCCGAGGTTCCTGCCGACCGCGTCGAAAATGCGAGCATTGGCCTGATGCGGCACGAAACGATCGAGGTCTTGCGGCCTCAGTCGGGCAGCAGTGAGCGCGTCTCTCGAGCAGGCGGTCATCATCTCCACGGCCTTGGCGAACACTTCGCGGCCATCGGTGATCGTCATCCGGGTCTGCTCGAGGTCGAGGCCGCCATGGAACGGATTGTTGCTTCCACCGGCAGGAATCTGGATCAGCCCGTAACGCGAGCCGTCCGAATCCACCGAAGCGCCGAGAATGCCTCGATCCGGGTCATCGCACGGACCGATCACCACCGCGCCGGCGGCATCGGCAAACAGCACGGCGCTGGCGCGCTCGGCCGGATTGATGCGGCGGCTGAGGATGTTGGCGGCAATGACAAGGCTCGCTTTGCCATGCAGGCGAGTGAACCCGTCGGCGAACATCAGCGCATAGATGAAGCCGGCGCAAGCGCCGGTCAGGTCGATCGCGCCGGCGCGACCTAGTCCCAGCCGATGTGCGACCAGGGGCGCGCTTGGCGGCAGAAGATGATCGGGTGTGGAGGTAGCGAGCAACAGCAGGCCGATGTCGCCGCGGTCGATACCGGCATTGGTCAGCGCCATGTCGCCGGCGTGCGCGGCAAGGGCCGACAGCGTGTCTTCGTCCGCTGCCCAGAAGCGCGACCGTATCCCGGTGCGCCGCTCGATCCAGCCGGGTTCAAGCCCGAGACGATCTTCGATTTCCGGATTCTCCACCTTGCGCGCGGGCGCATGATGGCCAAGCCCGAGAATGCGCGATGATCGGCTCATGGCTTTGAGCCGAAGCGTTCGCCGGCCTCCTCGATGGCGTCATAGAGCCCATCCAACTCGTTGCCGGTAATGCAATAGGGCGGCAGAAGGTACAGGACATTGCCGAGCGGGCGCACGAGCAGGCCGCGCTCAAGAAAAAAAGCGCGCAGTTTTGGCCCGATCTCGGCCAGATAACCGGCTGAGCCGGTGCGTAGGTCGAGTGCCGCGATGGTGCCGGTTGTCCGGCAATCGGTGAAGCGAGGGTTGTCGCGAAAGCGTCGAAGCCCGGCGGCCTGTCGCTCGCTCAAGGCCGCGATCCGATCGGCCACCGGCTCGTCGTGCCAGATCTCGACATTGGCAAGTGCCGCCGCGCATGCAATCGGATTGGCGGTGTAGGAGCTCGAATGGAAAAACGTCTTCTTGCGATCCTCGGAATAGTGAGCCTGGAAGATGGCATCGGTGGCGATCGTGGCGGCCAGCGGGATGGTACCACCGGTCAGACCTTTCGAGGTGCACAGGATGTCCGGCGAGACGGACGCCTGTTCGCAGGCGAACATGGTTCCGGTGCGCCCCCAGCCGGTCATCACTTCATCGGCGATCAGCAGCGTGCCGGCGGCCTCAGTGATCCTCTTCAATTCGGTCAGAACCCAGGCCGGATACATGAGCATGCCGCCGGCGCCGAGCACGAGCGGCTCGACGATCAGCGCGGCGGCGCGCCGGTCGCGGGAGAGTGCCTCGAACCGATCCAGCGTTTCCTGCTCGCGCCCGGCGGCCGGGAAGGGGATGGTGTCGACCTCGAACAGCAAGGGCTCGTAGGCGGCGTTGAACACGCCACGGGCGCCGACGCTCATCGCCCCGATCGTGTCACCATGATAGCTGTGCTCCATGACGACGATGCGCGAACGCGGCGCGCCGATGTTGCGGAAATAGCCGAGCGCCATCTTCAGCGCGACTTCGATTGAGGTCGAGCCACTGTCGGAATAGAACACCCGGTCAAGGCCGGCGGGTGCGAGGCCGACAAGCGCCTCGGCCAGGCGCTCGGCCGGCTCGTGGGTGAAGCCCGCGAAGATGATCTGGTCGAGGTTCGACGCGGTCGTCTCGATGGCCTTCATGATGCGGGGGTGGCGGTGGCCATGAGTGACGACCCACCAGGAAGAAATCGCATCCAGGATGCGGGAGCCGTCGGCCTTGTGGAGATAGGCGCCTTCAGTCAGCACGATTTCAGGGATCGAGGGCTCTAGCGCGTGCTGCGTGAACGGATGCCAGACTCGAGACTGCGCCATCAGTCGCCTCCGGCAATCATGGCCAGGTCGAAGCCGGAAATCATTGCATCTCTCAACGTTTCACCCGTCAGCGGACCGAGGTGCGGCAGCCTGCCGAGCTGCGGCACGCCGCCGAATTCCACGATTGTCCTTTGCGTATCGGCCACCTCTTCGCCCATGAAGGCAATGCCGATGAGCGGGATGGAGCGGGCTCTCAGGGCCTCGATCGACAACAGCGTATGATTGATGGTGCCGAGCGCGGTGCGGGCGCACAGTATGACCGGCAGCCGCCATTGTTCGAATATGTCAATGAACCTTGTCTGTCGATTGAGCGGCACCATCAGCCCGCCGGCGCCTTCGATGACGAGCGGTGTCGGCAGGACCGGAAATGAAAGATCGTCGGCCTCGATCGCGACGCCGTCGATTTCGGCTGATCGATGCGGCGACAGCGGCATCGTCAGTCGATAGACTTCGGGCAGCACGCGTCCGTCGGGCAAGCCGGAAAGCCGGGCGACGACCTCGCTGTCAGTCTCCTCGTCGAGGCCCGATTGCACCGGCTTCCAGTAGAAGCCGTCGAGCAGCCCGGCAAGTCCGGCCGAAAATACTGTCTTGCCAATTCCGGTGTCTGTTCCGGTGACGACGATGCGTTTGGTCATGCTGTGGCCAACACCTCAACGAGAGCCTCGACCATGGCGGAAATGTCGGTCTCGTCGACGTTGAGCGTCAGCGAAATGCGCAGGCGCGATGTGCCCTCGGGCACCGTCGGCGGACGTATGCCGCGTATGTCGAAGCCGCGTGCCTGCAGGGCCGCCGCCACCGCCATGGTGCGCCCAACGCCGATGACAAATGGCTGGATCTGCGAGCCGCTGGGTACGACGCCGCAGCGCTCGGCCAATTGGCGGCCGGCGCAGGCAACGCGTTCCTGCAGCTGAGCGCGGCGCATGGGCTCGTCGGACAGAATAGTCAGCGCTTCGCGCGCCGCGACCGCCATCAGCGGCGAGGGCGCGGTGGCGTAGATGAACGGCCGGCACCGGTTGACGAGATAATCGCACAGTGTCCTCGGCCCGGTGACGAGTGCACCGGATGCGCCGAGCGCCTTGCCGCATGAGTGGAGCGTGACGATGTTGTCGCGGCCTTGGCACGCGGCGGCCAGTCCCCGGCCGTCCGGTCCCCAGATGCCGGTGGCATGCGCTTCATCGACGACGATGAATGCCTGGTGCCGATCGGCCATCGCGACCAGGCTCTCCATCGGCGCGCGGTCGCCATCCATGCTGTAAAGGCTTTCGACGGCGATCCACACGCGCCCCGTGCCGCCTTCGGCGCGCCAGCGGGTGATTGCGTCCTCGACAGCGTCGACGTCGTTGTGCGCGGCCAGCTTGAACTCGGCGCGCCCGGCCTGCGCGCCCTCATGCATGCTGGCATGGGCGAGTTCGTCGAGGACCAGCAGGTCGCCTTTCTGCGGCAGCGCGGTCAACAGGGCGAAGTTGGCGATGTAGCCGCTGCCAAAGAACAGCGCACGGTCGGCGCCGAAGAATGCCGCGGCGTCCGCCTCCAGTTGCTCATGTTCCGGTGCGTTGCCGCGCAACAGCCGCGACCCGGTGGCGCCAACCGGCGTGCCCCGCGCAATCGCCGCCGCAACCGCTTCGCCAAGTCTTTTGGAGGCGGCAAGTCCGAGATAGTCGTTCGACGAGAAGTCGAGACCGGCGCGCGGTGCGAGCGTCCGCAACCGGTCCTTGCGCGCCAGTCCGCGCAAGGATGCGTCATAGCGGGCAAGAATTGCCTCGTTCATTGCGTGGCGAGTTCCATCGGCTCGATGCCGAGACGCTGGAACAGAAGGCTATCCTTGTCCTCGCCGGGATTGTCCGCCGTCAGCAGCGTGTCGCCGACAAAGATCGAGTTAGCGCCGGCAAAGAAGCACAACGCCTGCGTTTCGTCGCTCATCGCCGTCCTGCCGGCGGACAGCCTTACACAGGATTTCGGCATCATCACCCGCGCGAGCGCAACGATGCGGACGAAATCGATCGGATCGATGGCGTCGGCCGCGGCAAGCGGCGTGCCTTCGATGGGAATAAGCATGTTGATCGGCACGCTTTCCGGCGGCTCGGGCAGGTTCGCGAGCGTGACCAGCATGTCGATGCGATCGGTCTTTTCTTCTCCCATCCCGACGATGCCGCCGCAGCAGACTTTCATCCCAACCGCGCGCACGTGCCCAAGCGTTTCCAGCCGGTCGGCAAAAGTCCTGGTTGAAATAACCTCGCCATAGTAGCGCTCAGAGGTATCGATGTTGTGGTTATAGTAGTCGAGACCGGCCTGCTTCAGGCGAGCAGCTTGCTCAAGATCGAGCATGCCGAGCGTCATGCAGGTCTCCATGCCGAGCGCCTTGACGCCCTCGATCATGGCGACCACAACGTCCATGTCGCGCTCCTTGGGACTTCGCCACGCTGCGCCCATGCAATAGCGCGTTGCGCCGCCATCACGCGCCTTGGCCGCTTCGTCGATGACATGCTTGACGTTCATCAGCTTCGACGCCTTCACCCCGGTTTCGTAATGCGCAGACTGGCTGCAATAGCCGCAATCTTCGGGGCAGCCGCCGGTCTTGATGCTAAGGAGCCGCGACAGCTGCACTCGGTTTCGATCGAAGTTCTGGCGGTGGATCGTCTGAGCTAGGAACAGCAGATCGTTGAATGGCATGCCGTAGATGGCCTCAGCCTCTTTGCGGTTCCATCGCGGAGGCGTTCCATCGACCGATTGCATGGTCTGGTTCACGTCGAACTCCGAGTTCATTCCAACCGTCATCGTCAAACCTTTGTTGCTAGTCCGGTACGCCTTCAGGAGTCTGTCGACCGGCAAGCTCGGTCCGACTTGGCTTTGGAGCGCACTCGCTAAAAGGCGAGCTGCGGCACGTCTTTCCACCGCCTTCCTACGCCTGCCGAGCTGATGTTGCTCCTCATGCCGTAATCCTCAGTTCAAATGCTTGCAGATGTTCTGGTGGTCCGGCATGTCCAGGCCGATGTCGAGGATCGGGGCGCTGTGCGTCAGCCATCCCATGGAGATGAGATCGACACCGGTCGCCGCAATCGCCGCCGCCGTTTTCGGCGTCACCCGACCGGAAGCCTCGGTGATCGTACGGCCACCCACTATAGAAACCGCGCGGGCAAGATCCTCGACCGACATATTGTCGAGCAGCACCGCGTCAACACCAATCGCGAGCGCTGCATCGAGCTGCTTCAGCGTGTCGACCTCAACCTCGACCTTCACCATATGCCCTGCGGCGGCGCGCGCCCGCTCTATTGCTGTGCGGATATCGCCGGCGATCGCGATGTGATTGTCCTTTATGAGCACGCCGTCATCGAGGCCGAAGCGGTGATTGGCACCGCCGCCGACGCGCACGGCGTATTTTTCCAATACCCGCAGGCCGGGCGTCGTCTTTCGCGTCGATACGATCCTCGCCTTGTGACCGCGCACGGCCTCAACCATCGCCGCTGTGGCAGTGGCAATGCCGCTCAGCCGGCACAAGAAATTGAGGGCAGTGCGTTCGGCCGTGAGCAGGCCTCGCGCGGGTCCGGACAATCTTGCAATGGTTTCCCCGGCCCCGACATCGCTGCCATCAGGGCGCCAGATCTGGATGTTGATCGCCGGTTCCACGAGCAGGAAGGCGTACGAGACCAGATCGAGCCCGGCAACGACGCCCGCCTGCCTCGATTTGAGCACCAACGTGGCAGTGCAATCATGCGGGATAACCGCATCGCTGGTCAGGTCGCCGCATCTGCCCAGGTCTTCGAGGAGCGCACCGCGCACAATCGGTTCGATCAGGGTCGCGGGGAGGGGGGAGAATGAAATCACATCAGGTGCTCCGTATGGTAGCCCGGCAATCGAGTGCGGCCGCGGCCCGCATTGCGCTGTGCAGTGTCAGCCGTGATGGGCGCGCGTCGGCATCGTGGAGCGGGAAATCGGACCGACAGTGCGCGCCTCGACTCTCTTCCCGCCCCAGGGCCGCCACGGCGATCATCAGTGAGACCAAAGCCGGACCAGAGGCAGCGACATTGTCAGCTGCGATCGGCAGCAGGGTCGCCACCGCTTCGCGCATTGCCTCGCCGTCGCGGATGATACCCAGGGCGGCGGAGACAATTGGGCGGACCGCGGAAGCGTCTGGTCGTGGAGGGACGAATGTGGAGCATCTGCGCGGTCGCCGGGTATACGACGTGCCGGCAACGCTTTCGGCAACCCAGCTCGCGGTGACCGCCGCTTCGGTGAGCGAGTTGCTGGCCAGGCGGTTGGCGCCGTGCAGGCCGGTACAGGCGACCTCACCGCAGGCCCACAATCCCTCGATGGAGCTGCGGCCGGCGCTGTCTACGGCGACGCCGCCCATGTGATAATGTGCCGCCGGGCGCACCGGGATCGGGTCGGTCGCGGGGTCGACCCCTGCGCTCCGGCACAATTCGGCGATGCCTGGAAAACGCTTGCCAAATCTCGGGCCGAGACTTTGCCGTGCATCCAGGAATACGCGGCGTCCAACGGCAAGCTGGTGCCAAATGGCGCGCGCGACGACGTCGCGAGGCGCAAGTTCACCGCCAGGTGTGTCAGCGAGGAAGCGCTCTCCTCGCTCATCGATGAGCACCGCGCCTTCGCCACGCACGGCTTCGCTCACCAGCGGCATCGGCCGGCGCGGACCGTCGAGCGCAGTTGGATGGAACTGTATGAATTCCAAGTCGGCGAGTTCCGCCCCCGCCCATGCGGCGAGCGCCAGCCCGTGACCCCATGAGCCAGCGGGGTTTGTCGTATCGCAAAACAGCCCGCCGACGCCGCCGGTCGCCAGCACCGCGCGACGCGTGGGCAGAGCGAGCGCGCCGGCTCGTCCTGCGGCGACCACGGCGATGACCGACCCGTCCTGCACGACCAGCCGGCGGACCTCCACATTTTCGATAGTGGTGATCGAGGCTGTACGCCGAACCGCGGCGATGAGCACGCGCACCAACTCGCGACCGGTGGCGTCGCCGGCTGCATGCACAATCCGCCGTCGCGAGTGTGCCGCCTCGAGCCCAAGTCGCAACGCGCGGTCAGGGTGCTGGTCGAAGGCGACGCCGAACCTTTGGATCGTCCTAATCGCTTCGGGTGCAGCTCGGACCACTCGCCGCACCGTGGCCTCGTCGCAGAGTCCGTCGCCGGCAGCTATCGTGTCGCAAAGGTGAAAATCCGGGCCGTCGTCGCCGCCGAGACTTGCCGCAAGACCGCCCTGGGCAAGCTCACTGCAGGCTCCGGTTCCAAGCGGCGCGTTGGTCAAAAGCACGACCGGTTCCGGCGCCAGATGAAGCGCCGTCATCAGGCCGGCAATGCCGCCGCCGATGACGACCGGCGCCCCGGCGATGTCGCGAACCTCCAGGCTCATAGGGAAAGCATGCGCTCGACCGCGCGGCGGGCGGGGCCGGCAATTTCCGGATCAATCCGGACCTCATGCCGGTTCTGCTCGAGCGCGGCGCGAATGTTGGCCAGGTTGATGCGCTTCATGTGCGGGCACAGGTTGCATGGGCGAACGAACTCGACGTCGGGATGCGCGACCGCGACGTTGTCGCTCATCGAACATTCGGTCAGAAGGACGACACGCGTCGGTTTCTCCCGCTCGACATAATCCGACATCGCTGCGGTCGAGCCGGAGAACTCCGCCTCCGCGACAACGTCTGGTGGGCATTCTGGATGGGCCAGCACGATGACGCCTGGATGGGCATCGCGCAGTTCCCGAATGTCTGCTGCGGTGAAGCGCTCATGCACCTCGCAATGGCCTTTCCAGGCGATGATCTCGACGTCTGTATCGGCTGCCACGTTCCTCGCCAGATATTCGTCCGGCAGCATCAGCACACGCGCCACGCCAAGCGATTCCACCACCGCCTTCGCGTTGCCGGACGTGCAGCAGATGTCGGACTCCGCTTTTACGGCGGCCGATGTGTTGACGTAAGTAACAACGGGGACCCCCGGATACCGCAGCCGCATTAACCGCACGTCGTCTGCCGTGATCGATTCGGCCAGCGAGCAGCCGGCGCTGAGATCCGGGATGAGCACGGTCTTGTTCGGATTGAGCAGTTTTGCCGTCTCGGCCATGAAATGAACGCCGGCAACCACGATGATGTCGGCGTCGACCGTCACCGCCTTGTGGGCCAACGCCAGGCTGTCGCCGACGATGTCTGCCACGCAATGAAAAATTTCGGGCGTCTGGTAATTGTGCGCCAGCACCACCGCATTGCGCTCACGCTTCAGCGCTAAGATGGCTTCAATATCGCCGGCGAACGCGAGCCATTCAACGGGAGGGATCACCCGCCGGACACGCTCATACAGGGACGCAGCCATAGGTAACGCCCCAGCCATTGACGCCTCGATTATATTCGGTTTGACAATAAGGGAATATGTCTACCTTGACTATAAGTATGTCAAGCCCGCGCCAGCGGTAATTTTGTCCCGGCGATAGCCCTGTCGTCGAGAACGGCATGGCGGAAGCGATAAAGCTTCGCCGGTCGGCCGCCCGTGTCGAGGGAGGTCTCCCCAGTCTCCTCAACAAGATCCTGCTGCTCGACCAGTCTCCGGAAGTTGGGCTTGTTGATGAGCCTGCCAGCCAGAGCTTCCACGGTTCGCTGCAGTTGCAGCAGCGTGAAGGAAGGCCGCATAAGCTCGAACACGACCGGCCGGTATTTGATCTTCGAACGCAGCCGCGCAATCCCGGTTGCCAGAATGCGACGGTGGTCAGCGACCATTGGTTTGCCAGCCGCGGCCGCAATCGCGTCCCTGCCGCCACCGGCCTCTTCAATCAGAGCAGCTTCATAGAGCAACTCGTAGCGTTGGAGCGTGAGTTCCTCGTTCCAATGGCGGTCGTCGAAGCCGAAGGCTATCGCAGCGCGCTGCCGGCGCTCGCGTTGAGTGGTCGGCTCGCTGGCGCTGCCGGCCCACTCAATCAGGCGGGGCCGCAATCTATCGAGCAGCACAGGCGGCGTGCCGAAGCGGTGGTCCTCCCAGGGAAAATATTCGTACCAACTTTGCCAGCCGCACGCGGTCAAGTTCGTTGCCTGTTCCTTCCTGGTCAATGCGAGATAGCTGATTGAGATGACGCGCTGGTGGCGCTCAGTGCCGATGCGATCGCGATCGGCGAAGGTGTAGAGTTGCTCGATGTATCCCAGTGCATGGCCAGTCTGCTGCTCCACCCACCCCCTCAAACCCGACTGCAGCGATCGATGCTCAAGCGCAAAAGGTCCAGAAGGGAGGGTGTCCGCATGACCGACGGTGAGGACACAGGGCTCACTGTCGTTAACGGCGACCACGACGGCAGTCAGGTCCACTTTGGCTTCGTCAGCTTTGACGGCGGCTTTGCCTTTCTTGGTTCTTCTTGTCTGAGGATCCATGTTTGCGAAAGTGGGTTGGCCCAACGGAGCGCCTTAATCGATTGAATGTACCCTTGGCAGCCAGCACGTCAACACCGTACTACTCAAGCACTGTTTTTAGCTCTTCGCAGTCGCACAAAAATATGCCAAACGCGACCCCGCTGTTGGTAACGTAAGGGAAGGGGGCGTCGGTTGAGCGCGGCTGGTGAGATAAAAGGGATTAACCCTCCAGATATTCGAAGCGAAAAGGCCAAACGCCACTTGTATGCTTGACGGCCTACACCACGCCGGTCGCGAGGCTACTCGATCGCCACTGCGACATCGTTCTTGTCGGCGACAGCGTCGGCATGGTGCTGCACGGCCTGTCGTCGACGCTGGGCGTCACGCTCGACATGATGATCATGCACGGACAGGCCGTTCGCCGCGGCCTTGAACACGCGCTGATGGTCGTCGACCTGCCCTTCGGTTCCTACGAGGAAAGCCCAGAGCACGCTTTCGGCAACGCTGCGCGCGTGATGGGTGAGACCGGTTGTTCAGCGGTGAAGCTCGAGGGCGGCGAGACCATCGCGGAAACCATCCGCTTCCTTACCGCGCGCGGCGTACCTGTCATGGCCCATGTGGGGCTGACGCCGCAGGCGGTAAACACGTTCGGAGGCTATCGTGTGCAGGGCCGGGGAGCCGATGCAGAGCGGATCAGGCGCGACGCCAGGGCGGTAACCGAGGCGGGCGCCTTCTCCTTGGTGCTCGAAAAGATACCGGAGCAGCTTGCACGGCAGATAACCGCCGATATCGACATACCCACCATCGGCATCGGTGCCTCGCCAGCTTGCGACGGCCAGATTCTGGTGAGCGACGATATGCTCGGGCTCTTCACCTCATTTCGGCCGAAGTTCGTCAAACGCTATGCCGAGCTCGGTGAGCAGGCTGAGGCGGCAATCGCCGCTTACGCCACCGATGTGCGGAACCGGCACTTTCCGGCGGTCGAACATCTCTATGTCAACGCCTTGAAGGCCGGAGACTTCACATGAGCGTGCCGATCGCTCGAACCGTGAGCGAGCTGCGCGCCGTCGTTGCGCAATGGCGTCGCTCGGGTGCCACGATCGGTATTGTGCCGACCATGGGAGCCTTGCACGACGGGCATCTGAGCCTTGTGCGGAAGGCGCTTGAAAGGGCCGAGCGGGTGATCGTGACGCTGTTCGTAAACCCCAAGCAGTTCAACAGCCCCGCCGACCTGATTGCCTATCCTCGGACGGAAAGCGAAGATGCTGCCAAGCTCGCGCCGCTGGGCACGCATCTGCTCTATGTGCCGGACGCAGAGGAAATGTACCCGGCGGGCTTCGCCACGGTCGTTTCAGTGTCCGGCATCAGCGAATGCCTGTGCGGCGCATTCCGGCCCGGCCATTTCAATGGCGTGGCGACGGTCGTGGCCAAGCTCTTCCTGCAGGCCGGCGCTGACTTCGCCTTTTTTGGCGAAAAGGATTTTCAGCAACTTCAGCTTGTCAGGCGCTTGGTCCGGGACCTCGACATTCCGATCACTATTGTGCCCTGTCCGACAGTCCGCGAAGCCGATGGTCTTGCGCTATCGTCGCGTAACGTGCGGCTCTCCCCAGCCCAACGCGCCATTGCCCCAAAACTAGCATCGGTCCTGCTCGATACGGCCGAGCGGCTTGCACGCGGCTCTCCCATCCTGCCTACGCTTGATGAAGCGCGTGCAACAATTCTGGCTGCCGGCTATCGCGAGCTCGAATACCTGGAGCTTCGCGGAGAAACAGACCTGCAATCGTTAGCAAGCCTTGACCGACCGGCACGCTTGCTTGCTGCGGCTTGGCTTGGCGACACGCGGCTCATCGATAACGTCGCAATATCACCCATCGGTAGTTGGTCAGGTGCGCGGAGCTCTCTCCAATCGGAAGCAGCACAGCAATTGCGGTGATGACGGCGGCGCGTCGTACGCCCTGCAGGGACAGGCCATCATTTAGAACCACGTCTCCGCCCGGCTTCCAGCAACCTCCGCGAGGTACGCAAAGCGCAGATGCATCGCGTATTTGAAACCTTGGTCGAGCAACTCTCTGCAAGCGTCGATGCCGTCGATCTCCATGAGGCAATGGCGTCCGCCGCAGCCGGGTTCGACTTTCCGTTCTTCGCTTATTTCACCTACCCATCCGCTTCCGGCGACACGCCGCGATTGATCTCGAATTATCCATCATCATGGACATCACATTACCTGCAACTGCGCTACCACAGCGTGGATCCCGTGATCCTGCGGGGACTGCGAGGCTGGGATACCTTCGACTGGGGTGTGGACCGCGATCACCGTTATTTGCCGACCTCGCAGCAGGAAGTCCTGGAAAAAGCAGCTGAGTTCGGCATTCGCGGCGGACTGACCATGTCGATGCATGATCATCGCGGCCGGTTCGCCGCACTGACCTTCGCCTCCAACGAGGCGCATCCGCCACTTTTGAGGTCGCTGACGCGCTACGAAAAAGCAATGCAGTTGGTTGCGATCAACGTTATATCCATGCCCGGCGCAGGCTCGCCGAAGATTGCGTGGTAGATGGCATAACGCTCACCCCGCGGGAGTTCGAGTGCCTGAAATGGGCGGCGTGCGGCAAGTCGGCCTGGGATATCAGCCAGATTCTCGGTGTCTCGAAACGCACCGTGACCTTCCATCAGGAAAACGCCAAGGCGAAGCTTGGCGTGCGAACCATCAACCAGGCCATAGTGCGGATGGCTGCTCGGGCGAGATCCTGATCCTCTCCAAGGCTAGCTGTAAAGGTCTACAGGCTGCATTCATGACGGCTTTGCCCTTCGATTGCGTGGACACATCCCGCACGGAGACGACAATGATGCAGCTGATAACACCCGACTGCTACGCCGAGTTCGCGAGCGAACTCAGGGAAATGCACGGGCTTAGGTATCGGGTTTTCAAGAAGCGGCTCGATTGGGAAGTGCAGACCGAAGGCGAAATGGAAACGGACCCGTTTGACAGCCTGAACCCCGTCTACCTACTTCTCAAGGGGTCCGATTGGCGAACTTGCGGCTGCGTCCGCCTTTTGCCGACCACCGGACCGACTATGTTGCGCGATACGTTTCCGGCGCTGCTGGATGAGATGGTGGTCCCTGCGAGTGCCGATATCTGGGAGAGTAGTCGTTTCGCGCTCGATCTCCCTGCGACAGCGCCGAAGGCTGCTGGCGGCCTGGCACAAGCAACCTACGAGCTCTTCGCGGGCATCATCGAATTCGGCTTGGCCAACAATCTCTCCGGGATCGTAACGGTGACAGATACGCGCATCGAAAGGATCCTTCGTCTCGCGACCTGGCCGTTGTCACGTATCGGACAGCCCCAGCAGGTCGGCAACACCGAGGCAGTCGCCGGCTTCCTCGAGATTTCCTACGCCAGTCTCTTGCGCATCCGCTGGAGGGGACGCCTGAACGGGCCGGTGTTGTGGCAACCAGTTCTCATCCAATCGGCATAGCGCCTGCGGATGCTCAGCCGTGACCTGGGTTAAGTCTGCTCACGGCCGCCACCGCCCGCCGTCAAGCTGAGCGGACCCGGCCCCACGAGCATTCGACTGTTCCGGTCGATCGACTCGCGCGGCCGGACTTCGGATTTCCGTAGGCGCAACCCGCAGTCCAGCGTGAGCACGCCAAAATGGCGCCCGTCCGCTTGGAAAGAAGCCAATGTGGCTTCTGAGGTCGCCTTGGAATATTGGACCGGCCGCCGTGAGCGATCCCAACCTCAAACCTTTGCCGGTATGCCGGTTTGGCCGGACCGTCGGCCAGTCGGAGCAGTCCCCCGATAAGGACCCGAGCTGACGCGCGATCCAACAGCGCCCAAGCCTATGCTATGTGCATTACCGTTCGGTTGGCCATATCGTCCAAGACCGCATGAAGAAGGCTTCCAACCTCCTGCGCAGCGAACTCTGGCGCAATTCCTACATCGGACAATTGAATGAGCATTTTCTTGGCAGCACAGCGCCAGAACGCACTCGCCGCCTCGCCGTTCTTGGTCTCGAGGGCCTGGGCGATACTTTCGACCAATGTGCGTCGCCGATGCAGCGGAAATACGCAAATGTTTGAGTGATGCATCAATCACCTCACAGTTTCAGTTCCACAAAGAAAACACCGGCGTCTTCAAAAGCGCCGCGCTAGCGCGGTGACGGTTCGCGGCGACATGACGAGTTCCACTTCCCCTCGACAAGCCATTGGGCGATGAGCCGCCGGACCGCACATCCGGACCGCACATAAGGTGAACCACCATTGCTGATCCGGCTGCGTTTCCTGTGCCGTTCCGCGACGAGGCGTTCCAGCCCGAATTGACGTCCAATGACTTGATTTCTGAAAGGGCAGGGCGGCACGAATCACCCGACTGTTCCGCCGCTTACATTCCTGCGAGCTTGTGTATGAATGATTAAAGCGTGCCCGAGCCGTTCTTGGTGGCCGCAGAAGGGAATCATGCCATCCGCGCCTATCGTAAGGCCGCGCGACTTCTGGCATGGCTGCACTGCCCCGACAGGGCTTTGCAATCGCGCGTTTCCAACCCTATGCTTTGGCATCGGCCGTCAGTTACTTCGGATGCAGCCGACAGTAAGAGGTACGCGCTCTTGCCCGCATGGGAGAGAGCCTTGCCCGAATCCCTTTTTCGCAACCCGGTGCTGAAATCCCTTTCGCCGGAGGACTTCGCGCTGTTGCGACCATCGCTGCATCGCGTCGAACTGGACATCAAGGCTCAGTTGCTGATCGCGCATCAGCCGATCAGGAATGGATATTTTCCCGAGAGGGGCATCGCCTCGGTGGTCGCCACCATGACCGGCGGACGGCAATGTGAAGTCGGCATTATCGGATATGACGGGATGACAGGAATTGCCCTCATTCTCGGACAGGACAGCTCTTCCAACGAGACCTATATCCAGGTCGCAGGCAATGGCTGGCGCCTGCCGGTTGAAATCATTCGTCCTGCGGTTGCGGAAAGCCCGTCGCTGCGCACGTCAGTGCTGGACTATGCCCACGCGTTCCTTGTCCAGTCGTCCCGGACGGCACTGGTCAATGGCCACTCCAAAATCGAGGAACGGCTGGCCCGCTGGTTGCTGATGATCCATGACCGCTCTGACGGAGACAAGATCTACCTGACGCATGAATTTCTGGCGACCATGCTCGGCGCCCGCCGTCCCGGGGTCACCACGGCCCTGCAAATGCTTGAATATCGAGGACTTGTCCGTGCCAAGCGCGGCGAGGTCACGATTATCGACCGCGTCGGATTGATGGAACTCACGCATGGCGCTTACGGCGAGGAGGAGCAACGTTATTTCGGCCTGGCCACCGCTGCCTGATTGTCCGGTATCGGACATAGGCTTGAAGGCTGCCGAACTCCCGTCCTAGATCGTGTCAGTCAGAGTTTCAGGGAGGCGGGTGAAAAAGCCGCCGAAGCCTATGTTCTGTCCAGAGGCAAGGCCCGGTTCCTCTCCACCGCCCAGGCGATCCGCGCCATTCGAACGCTTATGCCGGCGTGCAAAGCGACCGATCGCGAGTTGAGGAATTGGTGGCGGCGACGTCCATCGTTCACGGTGTGCCCGTCGCCTTCGACGCAAAAACAGCCGAGGGAGTAGAACCACGGCTGCATTCCTAGGAGGGCATGCCGCGCCGTCCAGACTGTCAGATCGGGCATTCGTCAGATGGTTGTCCGCTAACTTAACTGGCAGAGTCTACAGGACGTGTCCAGCATTGCGAACTCACCGATCGCTTGGCGGCCAAAGCTGCCGGCAAGCGATCGCCTCATCCAGCCGTCTGCACCATCTCATCACAGACATCATCGGTGATGCTACCTGCCCAGCATATGTCCAGCATTTCGCAGGGCGGCCAGAAGGAGCCTCGCATAGCCTGTGACATCGATCTGGGCCTGCATGGACAGGGGCATGCTGGTCCAGTTCTCCAATGGTGCAATGAAAGGTGAGAAGGTGCCATTGACAAGGCAACAGCAGCTAACAAGGCCCTCTCGGTCCAATGCCACCACACCGATCTTGTCGCCTGGATATCCAATGGCTGCGACTCGCTGGACCTCCAGGTCACCGTCAACCCGCACGTCGAAAAGAAGGCTACCACGGCTCCTCGTGGCTATCTCAGCCGCCTTCTCATCAAAGCTTGAAGAGAGCAAGCGGACGCTTTCCACCGCCATCTGGAAAATCACCAAATCCAGTTCATTCACGGCCATATGGGCAATTGCGCGCAATGGGTGGTGATTGCAATGACACACACTGCTTGTTCACAGATGTCGGTCACGAACGATCATTCGTCGGGTTCCGGTTCCGACCAACGGTGTGGCCACCTGATCGTGCTGCGGTTCGAACATTCCTAACGCGAGCCGAGCGCTGTTGATGAGGATGGAGTCTAGGTCTCGGGCCCTGCCTCGCGGCTTGCTCATCCTTGGCAGACCCCTTGCAACGCCGCCGCGATGGCGCAAACGCCAGATGACGCTGATCCATCGCTTAATCGTGAACTGAGCTTCTGAACACCCTTGGTGGGACAGCAGGGTGGAAGGGCTTGACCAACGCTGCCGCCGTTTTCGAAGAGGGCCCGTCCTCGATTGAATCTTTGGAGCCCCGTGCGGCGCGCAGGAAAATGTTGACCATCTGGACGCAGGTCCCAGACCCCAAGGCAAACAGAGAACCTTCCAGCCAGCCAAGCTGCGCCGAAGCAAAGAGCGACCTTTGGAATTCCCAAGAACGGACCCTTCCATAGTTGACTGGCAACCGCAGCGCGAGTGCGGGAGAGCGAACAAGCACTTCGTGAGAGGTCCTGCGCGTTTTCCCCTCTTTGCTATTTGGCACATCGCTTGCGCCGAAGTGGGCGCAGCGTTCGACCGGAGCACTGCATGGGAGAAGGAGGAGCCCCACCCCGATCCGGTCAAGGAGAGAAACGGTGTTGGTTCCACAAGTCCCCATAGCGAACGCAGCGGCCCGCAAGCGCCATTTTGCCCGGGCCTACGTGCAGGTGCTTGCCGCCATAATCCTGGGTGCTGCAATCGGCTATTTCCATTTGGAGACCGGCCAGAGCCTGAAGCCGCTCGGCGATGCCTTCGTCGATGTCGTCAAGATAATCACCGTACCTGTCATCTTCCTGACAATAGCGACCGGCATTGCCGGCATGAGCGATCTGCAGAAGGTCGGCCGAGTTGCCGCCAAGGCGATGGTTTATTTCCTCACCTTCTCGACACTTGCACTCGTTGTCGGACTGATTGTCGCGAATATCGTTCAGCCTGGCGCCGGCCTCAACATCGATCCGGCCTCGCTCGATGTCCAAGCCGTTAAGGGCTATGTGGCCACGGCTCACGAGCAGTCCG
>NZ_RZOF01000002.1:0-73530 GCF_003998955.1 Mesorhizobium sp. M4B.F.Ca.ET.017.02.2.1
CTGCGTAGAAGCCCGGCTTGAGGTTGAGGGTCAGTGACCCTGTCTTGCCTGGATCGAGCTCCGAGTCTTCGCCAAGGTGGCCCGCCGCATTCGTGTCGCCGTCCTTGTCCCGCGAATGCCGGCGCCGAAACTGCCAGCCTGGTCATGGCGCTCGCGACAATCGGGTTCCTCGTGCTGTAAGCCCCCAAGTCACAGCGAAAAACGGTGCGTGGAGCCTGTTCCATGGGCTATAATGCGATTGCGCGAAGCATTGAGGTGGCGGCATGTCGGACTGGCTCGCTTGAGAGGCCACAAGGCGGTTCCTGATTACAGCGTAACTTGGATCAGGGCACCCGTCGCCGTCTTTGCTAGAGTGGTGCATGGAACACGGCGAGTAGCCCGGCGAGCGATCGTGCTTCTCGTGGAAGCCGCTTACGCAGCATCGAGATGCGCAGCGTGAAGAACGCTATTTTACCGGGGGAGTCCCGTGATCATCAGTGAGATGACCGCCCAAGAATCCAGGATGCACCTAACCGCGAGCAGGGTCGGGCGCCTTTGCGTAAGCGACGGGATGCCGTACGTTGTGCCGATTAGCTTCGTTTACGAAAACGGCCACATTTACAGCTTCTCCCTGGTTGGTCAGAAGGTCTTGGCGATGCGCGGAAATCCTCAAGTTTGCGTCGAAGTCGACGAGATCCGTAATCCACGCAACTGGTGGAGTGTCGTTGCCTTCGGGCGCTATGAAGAACTCTCCGAAGGCCCCCGGCAGAATGAGCGCGACCATGCATGGTCGCTGTTGCAGAAGGCACGCCCCAACTGGTGGGAACCTGGCAGCGAGACGCCTCAATCCGAGGACAAGGTTGCCAGTCCGCCTCACCTTTTCTTCCGCATCAACATCGAGAGAATCACTGGCCGCCGTGCTCTCGCCTGACCCGGCCCAGTCTGGTTGTGACCGCGCAGGCCGAAGACCGGCAACACAGCGACATCGCCTTCGCGAAGCGCAAGGTCGCGCCAGGTCCGGACGCCCTGGCTCAAGCCGGTCCGTCGGCGGGGCGGAAAGTCGCTGAAACCATAGGCGCTACCTGCCTGCCGGCGAAGCGACCTGCATCGACTGTCATAACGGCATCGCGCATGAGCTGCCGAAAATGGAGGGCGTGATCCGGGCTGGAGGTGCCGCCGGAACTTCAGGGCGAGCAGCTTCCAAGTCGTCTGCCATCGACGAACTTGAACGTCTGATAGCGGTATATCATCCCGAGTCCTAACGAAGGCTACAGATCTCCAACAAACCCAGAATCCACTCAGGACCCATCGTATGGGTGGGACCGTTAGCCCGCCGGGTCTGAATGCCTTGGCTTTGCCGGCCTCGCTCACGCAACCCAAAGGTTGTCTTGGGGGCGAGCGCGATCAGCAAGTGACGACATCGGTGTGGCCGAAACCCTTGGAGTAGTCGAGCACCGAGATGACCGTAGGCATCACGCGAAATATGCGCACCTGATCCGGAGTTGGCATCGGTCCTGGCAGCGAAACTTGCTGCGGATACTTCAGCGGCAGCATCCGCAGGACCTTTTCCGCTTCGGCCAGGTCTGTCACCGCCTGGGCTCGCGCCGCCATGGAAAGTCCGGTGATTTCCATCACCTGCGGCGTGTCGTGATCGATGGTCAAGGACACGCGATCGTCTTGCGTCAGATTCCCAGCCTTCTGGCTTTCCAGACCGCAGAGGAAGTAAAGGGTAAGGCCTTCGTTCACGTAGCCGACGGTGGTCGCCTGCGGCCAGCCGTCGGGCCTTAGCGTTGCGATGGTCATGATCCGATGCTGATCCAACAGCGTCACGATCTTCTTTCTGATCTCTTCGTTCATCCGTTGTCTCCAAAGTCATTGCTGACCCTGACCATAGTAGGGCCGTGGACCACATCGCCTTGACGCACATCAACGCAAAGGAGGGCAGACGCGCATCTGCAGCATTGCCGGCGAAATGAGACGCAAATTATCTAGGCCCTCTCTGCGACCGAGCGGTCGATACCCTGGCTCTGCTGAATGTCAGCGTTCGCGGCGTCAAGGTGGGCTTGCCGAGTGAGTGCCTGTTCCTCGGCCCCACCGACGGCTGCATTTGCGGTGAATCAATGCGCACGCCGTCCACTGCCTCCATAGATGTCGCAGCAGCGCCGGCATCCAGTGGCCCGACCTCGCCGCAAAGGAGGCGAATATGATGAAGCCGATGGTATCCCTGTCTCTGGCGACGTACCCGGAGGCGAACACACCAAAGACCGCGTCTAATGCAGTCGCGGTTGCCAGGCGCATTGGAGCGACGCTGCACGCGGTCGCCATCAATGTCGACATTCCCGACGTTTCAAACGCTCTGTCGAGCTTCTTGCTCGACCTTCCCAACAAGATCAGGGAGGCCGAAGCGACCAGTCGCAAGTTCGGCAAGAACTTGCTGGAAACAGTTGCAAAAGAAGCATTGCAGGGCGGGGTCCGCTTGACGACGCAGGAGCTGACCGCGCCACCGGCCCTAATTGGGGACACAGCGGCCGAGCAGTGCCGCTACTTCGACATCTGCCTGGTCGGATGGGCGCCGGACAACCACACCGCGCGAATGACAGCCGAGGCGGTCGTGTTCGGATCGGGTCGACCGACCCTGCTGCTTCCTGACGCCACGGATGTCGGCGCCCTTGACCATGTCGTCATCGCTTGGGACGGCAGTCGCGTGGCTGCGCGGGCCGTTGCCGATGCACGGCCGTTTCTGGAGCTTGCCACGATGATCACGGTTTTGACCGTGACGGACGAAAAGCCGCTTCCGGGACAAGACATCGGTGAACGCCTTGCGCAAGGCCTGAGGACGCGCGGTCTGGTGGCCGAAGCCGCATCAATTCAGGCGGGGGCGCGCTCGATCGCCACCGCTATCCAGGAGTATGCCCTCGAAATCGGCGGCAAACTATTGGTTATGGGTGGATACGGTCATTCGCGCGTCAGGGACTTCGTTCTCGGTGGGGCGACCGAAGGCATTCTCTCGGATTTGCGCCTGCCCATTCTCCTGTCGCACTAGGGCATGAGTCCCATGAACGCCAGTCGAGGCACGGATCCTGTTTTGCGCTTCCACGGCGCAGCCCACGGTGTTACCGGCTCTTGCTACGAGATCGAAACACCACGCGCGAGGATCCTCGTCGATTGCGGCCTCTTCCAGGGATCGAAGTCGGAGCGGGCCTTGAACTACGGCGCGTTCCCGTTCCCGCCGGAAGCGATCGACGCCGTCGTCCTGACGCATGCTCATATCGATCACAGCGGCCTTCTGCCAAAGCTGGTCACGCAGGGCTTTGCCGGGCCAATCCACACGACCCGAGCTACAATCGATCTTTGTTCGGTCATGTTGCCGGATGCGGCGCATATCCAGGAGATGGAGGTGGAACAGCTTAACCGCCGCAATGCGCAGCGCGGGCGGCCGCCGGTCGAGCCGATCTACAGGCAGCAGGATGCAGCAGCGTGCATGACCCTTTTTCGGGCCTTGGAATACGCCGCATGGACCACCGTAGCCCAAGGCGTTCGGGCTCGCTTTTGGAACGCCGGCCATCTGCTCGGCTCCGCATCGGTTGAGCTAGAGATCGACGTGGAACGTCAGAACATGCCGATGCGCATACTGTTTTCAGGCGATATCGGACCCGGTCACAAGCTGCTGCATACCGATCCGGAGGGCCCGGCCGGTGTCGACTATCTCATCTGCGAATCGACCTATGGCGACCGCGACCGCCCGGACGTTGCGCCTGAACAGCGGCGATCCATGCTCGGCGACGTGGTGCGCAGCGCTGCCGAGGCGAGCGGCCCCCTTATCGTTCCTTCCTTCGCCGTCGAGCGGACACAGGAATTGCTGGTAGACCTCCACCTGCTCATGAAAGCGGGAGAGGTGCCGACTGCTCCGATCTTCGTCGACTCGCCGCTGGCGACACGTGCCAGCACGATCTTCGAAAGACATGCCGACGACATCGAACAAGGCGACGGTCTGCGTCAGGCTCTCAGTTCACCCCAACTGCGCTTCACGGAAACCATCGAGCAAAGCAAGGCGATCAACCGCCTGAGAGGCTTTTTCGTCGTGATCGCCGCCAGCGGCATGTGCGACGCCGGGCGTATCCGCCATCATCTCAAGGCCAACCTCTGGCGGCGGAACGCGACCGTGATGATGGCGGGGTACCAGGCTCAAGGGTCACTCGGAAGGATACTGCTCGACGGCGCGCGGCGTGTGCGCATCCAGGGCGAAGAGGTAGAGGTCAAGGCCCGGATCAGCCTATTCGATCTCTACTCTGGCCATGCCGACGCAAGCGAACTCGTCGCCTGGGCCTTGGCTCGAACTCCGGTCAAGCACACGGTGTTCCTGACGCATGGCGAAGAAGCAGGCTTGGTCGGCCTCAGCGGCCGGCTGGCTGGAGCGATTCCTTCGGACAGGATCATCATGCCGGAGCTGGATAGCGCTTTCCAATTGACGTCCCAAGGCTGTTTGCCGGTCGACGCCAACGAGCCGCGCCGCCTGAAGCCGGAAAAGGTTGCCCGGCTCGATTGGCACAACGATCTTTCAAAGCTTCTCCTCGACGTCACGGAGGCCGTCAACACCGCGGCCGACGAACGGGGTCGCGCCGCAATCATCAGACGGATGCGCCGAGCGCTGGACGCGCCGGCGCTCGGCGCCTTCGCAAATGACGAAAGCTGATCGCGCATCTTTGAATTCAATTTTCGTCACACGGGAAAATGCAAGACGGCACGCTGGGACTCGAACAAGGCCAAATGTCTCGATCCGCTTCATCCACCATTGCAATGCCCGGCCTCAGCGAGGCCGAAGCACAGGCAAGGCTTGCCACCGAAGGCTTCAACGAAATGCCCAGGCCCAGTCGCCGCACGCCGTTGCGGATTGCCATCGAGGTCGTGCGCGAGCCGATGCTCGCCCTGCTGTTAGGTGGAGGTAGCGTCTATTTGCTTCTTGGCGATCTCCAGGAGGCGTTGATCCTGCTTGCATTTGCCACGTTGTCGGTTGGGATTACCATCGTCCAGGAGGCGCGGACGGAGCGTGTCCTCGAGGCGCTGCGCGACCTGACCAGTCCGCGCGCCCTGGTAATACGCGACGGCGAACGCAAGCGGATTGCGGGTCGCGAGGTGGTGCGCGGCGATACGGTCGTGCTGGGCGAGGGGGATCGCGTTCCGGCCGACATCGTGCTCATCCAGAGCCGGGATATCCAGACCGATGAGTCCTTGCTGACCGGCGAATCTGTTCCGGTGCGCAAGATTGCTGCCAGGGATGCCGATCTGCCGGCGCAATGCAGGCCGGGGGGCGACGACCTGCCTTTCGCATTTTCCGGATCACTCATCGTTCGCGGTTCAGGCATTGGCGAAGTTCTGGCAACCGGGCCGCTCAGCCAAATCGGTGCGATCGGGCAATCGCTGAGCACCATGGATACCGAGGCACCCCGCCTGCGGCGACAGACAAAACGCCTTGTTGGCATCTTCGCACTTGTCGGCGGCGCCGTCAGCGTTCTCGCGGTCGTGCTTTATGGCTTGTTGCGGGGCGGATGGCTTGATGCGGTGTTGGCGGGCATTGCGCTCGGCATGTCGATGCTGCCCGAGGAGTTTCCGATGGTGCTGACAATCTTCATGGCCATGGGTGCCTGGCGCATCTCGCAGGCGCGCGTGCTCACCCGTCGCGCAGCAGCGATCGAGACGCTTGGCTCGGCAACTGTCCTTTGCACCGACAAGACCGGAACGCTGACCGAAAATCGCATGACAATTGCAGAAATGAGAACGGCCGATGGAAAACTGCTTCGCCTGAACAGCTCAAACAAGGAGATGCCAGCGGCCTTTGCAGAGTTGGTCGAGGTCGGCGCGCTTGCCAGTGCCGAAATTCCCTTTGATCCGATGGAAAGGGCATTCCACAAGCTTGCCCAGGAGCCCCTGGCGAAGCGTGCTGAGGGTGCCGATTGGAAATTGGCCCGCGCCTACGGGTTGCGTCCTGAACTGCTGGCAATGTCGAACGCCTGGCGGCTATCGGCTGAGGGCAACGACTACCTGATTGCCGCCAAGGGTTCGCCGGAGGCCATCGCGGCACTCTGCCGTCTGCCTGCGGATCGTGTCGCTTCGCTCAAGGATGTTGTGGACGCCATGGCCACGGAAGGACTGCGCGTCTTGGGCGTCGCGCGTTCCAGCCATGCTGGCGATCAACTGCCGGACAAGCAGACTGAATTCGAATTTGAATTCTTGGGTCTCGTCGGGCTTGCCGATCCTCTGCGAGCGGAGGTTCCGGACGCGGTGAGCAATTGCCGCTCCGCCGGCATCAGAGTGATCATGATCACCGGGGACTATCCCGCGACAGCCAGAGCTATCGCCCGCGGGGCCGGGCTCGACTTCAACGATGTCGTCACCGGCGAAGAGCTCAAGGCGCAGGATGACGCAGCCCTGTCGGCGCGCGTGAAGACCGCAACGGTGTTCGCGCGGATCATGCCCGAGCAGAAACTGGCAATCGTCAGAGCATTGAAGGCCAATGGCGAGATCGTTGCCATGACCGGAGACGGCGTCAACGACGCGCCTTCGCTGAAAGCAGCCGACATTGGCATTGCCATGGGAGGGCGCGGCACGGACGTCGCGCGGGAGGCGTCTTCCATCGTCCTTCTCGATGATGACTTCGGGTCGATCGTCAAAGCCATCCGGCTGGGCCGCCGCATCTACGACAATTTGCGCAAGGCAATGGGCTTCATTCTTGCCGTGCACGTACCGATTGCCGGGCTGGCCCTCCTTCCATTGCTATTTGGGCTGCCCATCCTGTTCGGACCTATTCACATTGCCTTTCTGGAGATGGTGATCGATCCGGTCTGCTCCCTGGTCTTTGAAGCGGAGACCGAGGAGGACGACACGATGAGGCGTGCGCCGCGACATCCGGAAGCTGCGCTCTTCTCGCGCTCGTTGATCGCGTGGAGCGTTGTGCAGGGCCTGCTGGCATTCGCGCTTGTTGCTGGCATCTTCCTCGTCGCCTTGCGCTGGGGAATGCCGGAGAATGAGATTCGCGCCCTGACATTCTTCTCGCTGGTGCTGACGATCGTTGGGCTGATTTTCGTCAACCGTACGTTCAGCGAGTCGCTGCTTGTTGCGTTGATCCGGCCAAACCGATCGCTTGCTTTCGTCGTCGTGGTGGTTGCCGCGGCGCTGGGCGGGACACTTGCATGGCCACTCGCAAGTGGCCTCTTCCAGTTCGGACCGCTGCACCTGGACGACCTCGCCGTGACGTTGGCGGCCGGGTTGGCAGTGCTGGTCTGCCTTGAGGTCCTGAAACACTTCTGGCGAGATGGGCTGAAAGCCTGATTGTTGGTGGCAGTATGACCGCGGTTCCAACCAGCGCGACGCCCAGCTTGCACAATGCGAGCGATGCAGCGAGCGGCCGCGCCGATCAGGTGATGAACTGAAAGTCGCGCGATGCGTTGGTGGCCCATGGCCAAGGCGGAATCCCCGAGCTTTCGCAAAATGAGACAACGGAGCCAAGTAAGATGACCGGACAATCGGCAAAAACAGTCAACAGCAACAAACGGATGTCGGACCAGGAGTTGCACGACATTGACGTCTATTGGCGCGCCGCCAACTATCTTACGATCGGGCAAATCTACCTGCTCGACAATCCGCTGCTTCGGGAGCCCCTGAAGCTGGAACATGTCAAGCCGCGGCTGCTAGGGCACTGGGGGACTTCGCCGGGCCTGAGCTTCATCTACGCCCATCTCAACCGCGCGATCCGGCTCAGGGATGCAAACATGGTCTACGTCTGCGGCCCAGGCCATGGCGGTCCGGCCATGGTCGCCAACACCTATCTCGAGGGCATCTACAGCGAGCTCAATCCCGACGTATCTCTGGACGAAGAAGGCATGCGCAGGCTGTTTCGGCAGTTCTCTTTTCCGGGCGGGATTCCGAGCCATGCTGCACCGGATGTCCCGGGCTCGATCCATGAGGGTGGCGAATTGGGCTACGCGCTTTCGCATGCTTTTGGCGCAGCCTTCGACAATCCGGATCTCATCGTCGCCTGCGTGGTCGGCGACGGCGAGGCGGAAACCGGGCCACTTGCCACCGCCTGGCATTCCAACAAGTTCCTCAACCCGGCGCGCGACGGCGCGGTGCTGCCGATCCTGCATCTCAACGGCTACAAGATTGCCAACCCGACCATCCTTGCCCGCATCCCGGAAGACGAATTGCGCGCCTTGTTCGTCGGCTACGGTTACGAGCCGCTGTTCGTCGAAGGCCATGAACCGGGGGCAATGCATGAGAGGATGGCGGTTGTGATCGATGATGCGCTCGACCGCATCGGGGCAATCCAGGACGAGGCTCGCGGCGGTGGCGAAATTGCAAAACGCCGGCCGAAGTGGCCAGTGATCGTGCTGCGCAGCCCCAAAGGCTGGACCGGCCCGAAGGAAGTCGACGGGCTGAAAACCGAAGGCTTCTGGCGCGCCCATCAGGTTCCCTTGTCCGGCCTTGCGGAAAACCCCGAGCATTTGAAGATGCTGGAAGAGTGGATGAGGAGCTATCGGCCTGAAGAACTGTTCGATGCGATGGGTGCGCCTGTGGCCACGATACGTGCCACTGCTCCGCAAGGTACGAGGCGAATGGGCGCCAACCCGCATGCCAATGGCGGCTTGCTGCGCCGGTCCCTTGAACTGCCCAGACTGCGCGACCATGGCATTTCCGTTGAACGGCCCGGCGCGGTGAAGGCCGAGTCAACGCGAGTGATGGGCAAATTCCTGCGCGCCGTGATGGAACTGAACGATGGCGCGAAGAACTTCCGCATCGTCGGCCCGGACGAGACTGCTTCGAACCGGCTGCAAGACGTGTTCGAGGTTACCGAGCGCGCCTGGATGGAAACGATCCTGCCCGAGGATGTTCATCTCGGGCGCGACGGAAGGGTTCTGGAGATTCTCTCGGAACACACCTGCCAGGGCTGGCTTGAAGGCTACCTGCTGACCGGTCGGCACGGCTTCTTCTCCTGCTACGAGGCGTTCATCCACATCGTCGATTCGATGTTCAACCAGCATGCGAAATGGCTGGATGCATGTCGTGAAATTCCCTGGCGATGGTCGGTGGCGTCGCTAAACTACCTGTTGTCGAGTCATGTCTGGCACCAGGAACACAATGGCTTCAGCCATCAGGATCCCGGGTTCATTGATGTCGCCCTCAACAAGAAGGCCGATATCGTGCGCGTCTACCTGCCGCCGGACGCCAACAGTCTGCTCTGCGTGACCGAGCATGTGCTGCAGACATGGGACCGCATCAACGTCATCGTGGCCGGCAAGCCGCCGTCATGGCAGTGGCTTTCGATGGACAAGGCGATCGTTCACTGCAAAGCGGGCATCGGCATTTGGGATTGGGCTTCAACTGACGGCGGAGCAGAGCCGGACGTGGTCTTGGCCTGCGCCGGCGACGTTCCGACCCTGGAGACGCTGGCGGCCGTCCAGATACTCAGGCACCATGTTCCGCAGCTTCGGATCAGGGTGGTCAACGTGGTCGACCTGATGACGCTGCAACCCAGGGAGCATCACCCGCACGGGCTGTCGGATCGCGACTTCGACGCGTTGTTCACCAAAGAAAAACCGGTCATCTTTGCCTACCATGGCTACCCCTGGACGATCCATCGGCTGACCTATCGGCGCACCAACCACGACAATATCCACGTGCGCGGCTACAACGAGGAAGGCACGACGACGACGCCTTTCGACATGACGGTTCTGAACGGCCTGGACAGATATCATCTGGTGCTGAGAGTCCTTGACCGTATCCCTGAGCCGACCGGAGTCGGACTGAAACAGATCATGGAAGGCAAGCTGATCGAGCACCAAGCTTATATCCGCGCCCATGGGCAGGATATGCCGGAGATCCTCGGCTGGAAGTGGGAGTAGTAGCCGGTGGAAATCAGTGCGGCGAACGGATCGGCAGTCGGGGTCCGTTGGCGGGCGCGGCGGACAGATCATGAATGACGCGATTCTTGTCCTTAACGGTGGCTCGTCGAGTCTGAAATTCGCGGTGTTTCAGCAGCGTGACGACCTTCACCTGCTGGTGCGCGGCAGCATATCGTCAATCCGGCAACGTCCACGGCTTCACGTCGCTCCAACGGCGCTGTCGTCCGGGATCGATCGGAGCTTGGGCGCAGGGTCGATCGATATCGCCAGCGCATTCGAAGTCGTGGGCTCCTTGCTTGCGGACCGCGGACTCCTGCGCCAGATCGGCAAGGTCGGTCACAGGATCGTCCACGGCGGACAGAGTTTTTCCAAAGCAGCCATCCTTGATGCAGAGACGACGAAGGCCTTGCATCTGCTGGAGCCGCTCGCCCCGATCCACCAGGCCATCAATCTCGAAATCGTCAGCTTGGCAGCTCGGCTATTGCCTGACGCCCTCCAGGTCGGATGCTTCGATACGGCCTTCCACGCGCGGCGGCCGGAACTTGCCAAGCTCTATGGCTTGCCGCGCGAGTTCTCGGAACAAGGCGTGGTTGCCTACGGCTTTCACGGACTTTCCTACAGCCACGTCGCAACGAAACTTCGCAGCCGCTACGGCGCAAGCGCCGGCGGCCGGGTGATCGTTGCCCACCTGGGCAGCGGAGCAAGCCTATGTGCGATGAAGACGGGGGCAAGCGTCGCCACCACTATGGGGTTCTCAACGCTTGATGGCCTCATCATGAGCACACGTTGCGGCACGGTCGACCCTGGCGTGATCCTGTACCTGTTGCAGGACCAAAAGCTGTCATTGGGTGAGCTGTCCAACCTTCTCTACGAGGAATCCGGTCTGCTGGGTGTCTCCGGCATCTCGGGTGATATGCAGACATTGCTGGGCTCGAGCGACCCTGCAGCCGCGCGAGCCGTCGATCTCTTCATCTATCGTGTCGGGCGCGAGATCGGGTCACTTGCCGCGGCCCTTGGAGGTCTCGATACCCTCGTCTTCACCGCCGGCATTGGCGAGCACGCACCTGTGATCCGGCAAAAGATCTGCGAAGCCGCCGAATGGCTTGGCGTTGCGGTCGACAATGATTTGAACCAGAACGACGAAGGATTGGTCAGCAGCCCGCAGTCCCGGGTCGACGTCCTTGTCATTCCCGCAGACGAGGAAGCCGCCGTCGCCAGGGAAATCCTCGACGTCTGAACAAGAGCTTCGCTGCCGGCACGCATCTGCGCGAGACCGGTCGTTACCGGGGCAGGGGGGTGCCGAGCTTTCGCCGAACCAGGAGAAGTGTCGGGTCGTTGGGGTCTGTGGTGACAGTGAATCCCATGTCGCGCTCAAGCTCGATTGCAGCGCGATTCTCACGGCTTTCGATCGACTCGATTGTCTCGAGGCCGATCCCGTCGGCCCACCTTGCGATATAGGCAAGCAGTTCCCAGCCGACGCCGAGATTCTTGCGGTCCTGGCGAATGCAGATAGCGACTTCGCCGCGCCGGTCGGCAGCGTCGCTGGCGAGTGTCGCCACTGCGATCAACGCTCCGTCAGTCGAGAACGCCAGAAAGTTATTGATATGCGGATCGTCGGAGCGAGTCATCGCTACCAGCCGTTCATGCGAGACCTCTTTCACTCCACCGAGAAAGCGGAAGCGCAGATCTTGCGGCGTCACATGGGTGAAGAACTCCGCCAGGGCGGGCTCATCTTCGGGGCGTGCGCGGCGTACATCGAAGCGAAACCCGGTATGCGTGGAAAGCGTGCTAACCATCGTTATATATGGTCTCCGATCCGAGGTGTGCTGCGGCGCCGTTGTCCTGTCTCTCCAAGGCGCGCGACCTCACTCGCTCATGTATTGAAGCGCGTCCTGCTTGACGATTTCTATGCTGCGCAGGTTCAGCAGGCGGATGACGCCCTTGTCCTTCAGCCGGGTGAAGACTCGCGACACGGTCTCGATCGTGAGTCCGAGATAGTCGCCGATATCCGCGCGAGACATCGGCAGATCGACCTGCCGCAATCCGCCTTGCCGCTCTGCCATGTCGACCAGGAACGCGGCCACCCGTTCGATGGCATTCTGGCGACCGAGGACCAGGAGGTGTTCCTGCGCCCTGGTCAAACCTTTGAGGGCCAGGGGCAGCAACTGGCGCGAGACATCCGCCCCGGCAGCGAACCGATAGACCCGGATGCCGGTCGCGTTGATTGCTTCGGCGAAGAAATGATGTGTCGCGTCGGCTTCGAAACCGAATGTCTCGCCAGCCAAATGGAAGGCACTTATCTGCCGGCGGCCGTCGGCAAGGAGGCGATAGATGCGGACGGCGCCGAACTCGACCTGGTAGAGAGCTCCGGCCTTTTCCCCCTGCGCATAGATTTCCGACCCGGCCGGGTAGAAGTTGATGGGCTGCAACGGCACGCTGTCCAGAACTGCCGGGAGGCTCGACTGTGGCACGTGCGGCGGCAGTGAAATTGTGGAGGTCGTGTGAGCGTACATGGCTGCTTCTCCGTGATCCGTGGCATCAGCAATCGCGCGAATCGGAGGAAAGCGAAATTCGGTTAAGTCCCTACGGGAAACTACTTAGTGGGGGGACCCAGACGACATTGCATCCGCCGAGGATGGCATGGGCGCCACTGTTTGCCTTAACGCCAAAAAGACGGACTTTGCGATGTTGGCATGAGGAGAGCTGGCTGCATCGCAATTGCATCATCAAGGTGGTCGGCGCAGGCCGCGGGGGCAGCATTGTTGGGTGTGCTCGAAGCCCGCACCGACCGAGGCGGCAGGGGCCGCCTGGGTTGCGCTACAACATGTGAGAGAACCAGGAACCTGCCCGAACGCCGAACTTGGCCTTATGCACATACTTAGGTTCTCCGCGCCTAAATGGATTGGAAATATCCACGGTAAGATTTGATTCAACTCAAAGCGTGGGTGCCCCCGGAGGTTGTTGAAAGCCCTGTCGCTAAATGATCGGGGTAGGCCGCCATGTATTTTCCGCAATTTCTGGTGGGCATGCTCGTGACGTCGTTTGTCGTGGCGATCTGGATCGGTGTGGAAACAGGTTCGGGTTGGGCTGCACTCGGTGGGGCTTTGCTCACATTGGTCGTCCTGCAAGTTGGATATGTCGTCCTGATCATTCGCTTGATCCTCAACCAGATACCGAAAACGGGAGCGGCGGCCTCGGCTTCGGCGAACCCGGCGCCACCGCTCCGCGGAGACGGGGTCTCGCTTTAGGCGAGCGAAGCACGAGGGTTGTTGGACCGCATGCGGTCCCATTGACTTTGTGAGCGCCGTTGTTTGACTGGTAGGGCGAGCTTGCAAGGTCCAGATGGAAACGAATGCGCATCGCGATCCTGTCTGACATCCATTCCAACCGCGAGGCGCTCGATGCGGTTCTCGAGGTGGTTGGCGAGCGCGGATGGGACGAGTTGGTATTGCTTGGCGATCTGGTTGGCTACGGGCCCGACCCAGTCTATGCGCTCGAGACGGCTGCGGACCTGGTCGATCGAGGCGCGCTCTGCGTCATGGGAAACCATGACGAAGCGATAGCCTTCAACAGGGGCGGCATGACGGAGAATGCTCGGACAGCGGCCAGTTGGACGCGTGAGCGTTTGACCTCGGCGCATGTCGATTTCCTGTCCCGTTTGCCGATGTCGTTGACGTCGGAAGACCGGCAATATGTTCACGCCAGCGCCGAACGGCCGGGAAAATGGCTATACATCCGCGACGTGGATTCAGCAGAGCGCTGCCTATCTTCAAGCGTGGCCCGTTTCGTCTTCTGCGGCCACACCCATATTCCGGCCATCTACTACGCGCTGCCAGGTCGCCGGCCGATCTGTTTTCAACCGCTGGCCAATGTGGCTGCGCCGTTATCCGCGGTCGGACGGCTCGTCGTGAACGTCGGAGCGGTCGGCCAGCCTCGCGACGGCAATCCGGCGGCCTGCTTCGCCCTCGTCGATACGCAGCGGCACGAGGTCTCCATGATCCGTGTGCCTTACGACTACGAAGAGACCGCCCGAAAGACTGCTGACTCTGGGTTGCCGGCATGGCTGGGCATGCGATTGAAGATCGGACGATAGGGTTGTTGGAGACGATCGGGTGCAGCGGTTTGAATCAGGGGCAATCATTGATGGTTTCGAACTGGTCGAACGACTGCCGTCCGGCGGCATGGCCTCGCTCTGGCGCGCAAACAGCCCGCAGTTCGATTTCCCGCTGGTGTTGAAAGTCCCTTTCCTGGATCCGGGAGGCGATGTCTCCGTCATACTGGGCTTCGAGGCGGAAGAGTTGATCCTCAGGCGCTTGTCAGGTCCGCATGTACCCCGCTTCGTGGCCTCAGGAAACCTTTCAGAAATTCCTTTCATAGCCATGGAGTTCGTGGCCGGCACAAGTCTCGCCCAGCTGATCAGCAATGCGCCACTGCCAGCTGACGAGGTCGCGAGGGTCGGCTCCGAAATTGCCAAGGCGCTCGCCGCCCTGCATCGCCAAAAAGTGGTGCATCTCGATCTCAAGCCCGAAAATGTCATTCTTGCCGAGCGCGGCGCGGTGCTTCTCGATTTCGGGCTCGCGCGGCATGCAGAGCTTCCCGATCTTCTCGGCGCGGAAAGCTCCGTGCCGATGGGCTCCGCCGCCTACATGGCACCCGAACAAGTGCTTGCCGAAAGAGGCGACCCTGCAAGCGATCTTTTTGCGCTTGGCTGCATTCTTTACCAGCTGGCAACTGGCGAAGAACCGTTCGGGCGACCGGCGACTTTCGCCGGAATGAAGCGACGGCTCTACCACGCCCCCAGGCCACCGCGGGACCTGAACGGAGCCATCCCGCGGTGGTTGGAGGCAATCATGCTTCGGTGCATGCAGGTGGACAGGTCCAAGCGATATGTCGATGCCGCTCACGTGCTGTCCGATCTAAGGAACCCCGATCAGGTGGTGGTGACGCGGCACCTGCCTCGGAGCAAGGGAATTTGGGCCACGATCCTCGGTCTGCTTCGCAAGACTGACGACAAGTCGCTTGTCGGGATGCCGGCAGATCCCAGGCTTCTGGCCGGACCATCCATTGTTTTGGTCGCCGTCGATCTGGCCAACGGAAACGATCCGCTGGCCAGGGAGGTTCTGAGCGAGACCGCGCGCGTCCTTGGCTCGCGAGAAGACTCGTGGTTGGCCTGTGTGACAGTCCTGAAGACCGAGATTATCGGCGACACGCCCACGGTGGACGAGTCGGGCCGTTCGGAATATTTGAAGCGGCTGGTTGCCCTGAAGGATTGGTCCCGCCCGCTACATCTGCCGGAGGATCGCATCAGCTATCATGTTCTGGAGGCGGTCAGCCCCGCCGATGCGATCCTCAACTACGCTGAGCACAACGACGTCGGGCATATCGTTGTCGGGGCACGGGCGTCTTCCGCCATTCGCCGGCACCTCGGCAGTGTTTCTACCAAGGTGGTAGCACAGGCGCTTTGCTCGGTTTCAGTCGTGCGGTTGAAGGCGATCGAAGAACAAGGGCGTCGGTGAGCCGCTGCGCGCAAGGACCCGCCGGGACGCCGCCTCAGTTTGATAGCAGTCGATTGATTGCCCCCTGTTTCAGCAGGGAGCGTGTCATGCCGCCGAAGGCCCATTCCCGGATCCGGCTGTGACCATAGCCGCCCGCGACCACAAGTCCTGCATCCATCGCACGGGCGAGTTCGGCAACGGCTTCGCAGGGGTCTGCATTGCCGACGCCTATAACTTCGGATCTTGCCTTAACGCCATGCCTCGCCAGGAACCGGACAACGTCCTCGGCACTTTCGCGCGCGTTTCTCTGGCCCTGTTCCTCGATTGTCGCCACGAGCACATGTTGTGCGCCTGTCAAAATGGGCATTGCATCGCTGACTGCGCGCCGCGCCTCGCGCGTGTCCTTCCAGGCGACAAGAACATTCTTTGGGTTGAGCGGAGCCAGGTTATCGACAGCAATCAGCACCGGCCGGCCCGCGGACAACACCAGACTACCGGCATCTACGACACGGTGGCGATCGCTGGCGACGCCCTTTGCCGGCGCTCCCGTGACAATAAGGTCGGCGGCGCGGGCATGCATCGCGAGCAGACCTGTCGGATCTCCGATCTCCTCGCGCCAGAAAGCTCTGTCCCCGCCAATGCGGAGGAATTCTTCCCGCATCACCTTCAGGCGATCTTCGATTTCCGCCCTGCGTTGGCGCATTATCTCCGCAACTGCAGCGGCGCCATTGTCTCCCGACACAAAGACATAGGCATCCGCCGCGGCGAAACCGATCAGTGTGGCATCGAACCGTTGCGCCAATTCCTGGGCATAGCGCGCGCGGGGGGACGCCGGAGAATCGATGTCCAGTTGTACAATAATGGTGTTGAAGATCATTTTGTGTCTCCGCAGCATGCTTGTCGCACGGTCGTTTGAGGTTCGGTCACGACACTTGTGATCACCAGCCGGGCTGCCTGCCGCGGCGGCGCATCGTCATCGCCTTTTCGACCTATGGAGGGTGCCCGGCGCACGACCTACATCGTCATTTCCGGTTCGAGAGCACGCTCCTTGGCCGGTTCCGGGATTTCCGTCATGGTCGCTTCGGTCAAGAGCAGAACACTGGCGACCGAGACGGCGTTTTCAAGTGCGATGCGCACCACCTTGGTTGGATCGATGATGCCGGCTTCGACGAGGTCAACATACTCTTTGCGTCCAGCATCGAAGCCAAAGTTTCCCGACCCCTCGATCATCTTGGCGATAACTACGCCACCGTCGACAGCCGAATTCTCGGCAATCTGCCGGACAGGCGTTTCGAGAGCGCGCCGGAGTATCTGCACGCCGGTCCTCTCGTCGCCCTCGGACAGTTTTTCTTCATCAGCTACCGTGGCGATGCAGCGCAGCAGCGCAAGCCCGCCGCCAGGCACCACGCCCTCGGCAACCGCAGCCTTGGTGGCGCTGATAGCGTCGTCTAGTGCCTCCTTCTTCGACTTCATTTCGGCCTCGGTTGGAGCCCCGACCTTTATGACGGCAACACCGCCGGCAAGCTTAGCCAGCCGCTCTTGCAGCTTTTCGCGATCGTAGTCGCTGGTCGTGCTCTCGATCTCGCGCCGGATCTGCTCTACGCGACCCTTGATTGCCTTGGCGTCTCCGCCACCGCCGATGATCGTCGTGTTGTCCTTATCGACGACCACGCGTTTGGCACGCCCCAACTGCGCCATCGTGACATTTTCGAGCTTGAGGCCAATATCCTCGGAGATGACCTGAGCGCCTGTCAGCACAGCTATGTCCTGCAGCATAGCCTTGCGCCGATCGCCGAAACCGGGCGCCTTGACTGCACAGTTCTTGAAGGTGCCCCGGATTTGATTGACGATGAGCGTGGCAAGCGCCTCGCCTTCGACTTCTTCGGCGACAACCAGCAGAGGCGAGCCCGACTTGGCCACGGCTTCCAGCAACTTGATGAGATCGTTCAGCGAAGCGATTTTCTTCTCCACGATCAGCACCAGCGCGTCTTCCAGGACCGCTTCCATCTTCTCGGGATCGGTCACGAAATACGGTGAAAGGAACCCGCGATCGAACTGCATGCCTTCGACGACGTCCAGAACGGTTTCAGTGGTCTTCGACTCTTCGACCGTAATGACTCCTTCACCGCCGACCTTTTCCATCGCCTCGCCAACCAACTGGCCGATGAGCGTGTCGTTGTGCGCCGAGATCGTGGCCACCTGTTCCTTTTCGCGCCGGGTCGAGACCGGTCGAGATATTTGCTTGAGTGTCTCGATCGCGCGCTTGGTGGCGCGATCGAGGCCGCGCTTGATGTCGATCGCGCTGGCGCCGGCGACGACATTGCGAACTCCATCGGCAAACATCGCGTGAGCGAGGATGGTCGATGTGCTGGTGCCGTCGCCAACCATATCGCCGGTCTTCTCGGCTGCTTGTCTCAGCATCCTGGCGCCGAGATTTTCTTCCGGGTCCTTCAGGTCGAATTCCTTGGCGATCGTCACCCCGTCGTTGCAAACGATCGGGGCACCCCATCTTTTTTCGATCAGTACAGATTTCGAGCGCGGCCCGAGCGTCACGCGCACGGCATCGGCGAGCTGTGTCGCGCCGCGAAGGATCTTTTCGCGCGCGGCTGAGCGGAACAGTACTTGTTTATGGGCCATGACCGTCTCCGAAATCTGTTGGCCAGTCTGAGCTAACAGGCATCCCGTCGGTCGGCCTTGATACGTATCAATCGCGATCAAGGGCCATGTTGACGAAGATCAATGACGACGGGACGCGTTACCTGCGTGATGGGATCGATCCAATCTGGAGGAGGACCATGCGGACGAATGAAACGCCCCGATACGACGACAGCGTGAATACCACGGGTTGCTGCCCCAGGTTCAATCCCGAGGGCTGGGACGGTAGCACCTGCACTTCAAGGGCAAGCGGTTTGTGAAAGCGAAAACCCACAGTGTCATGCACATCCCGATGAACATGGGCGGCGTGTTCGCGCGCGTTAGGACGAACCCGGAGGTGAGACGATGCCAGCAATGTCCCGCTCCAACGAGACTATCGTCGGAATAGAACGCGCGGCTGAGACCGTGTTTGCCTATCTTGATGACCACAGGCATCTGGGTGCTCATATGAGCACCTCGTCATGGATGATGCTCGGTTCGAAAATGCACTACGAATTCGATGCAGGCGAAGCCCGCTTGATCGGCTCCAAGTTCGGATTCCATGGAAAAATACTTGGAATTGCGCTGTCCGCCGAACAGGTGGTTACAATCCGGACGCCGCCCAAACTGAAGGTCTGGGAGACCATCGGAGCGCCAAGTCTATGGGGTGATCGGCCGCTATCGGATGGGTTTCGAAATAGTGCCCGAGGCGAGAGGGTCCCGGCTTCGAGTCTTCATCGAATACGACCTGCCGGAGGCGGAACCGTCCCGTTGGCTTGGCCTGATCTTTGCGAATGCATACGCGCGCTGGTGTACTGGCCGGATGGCAAAAGACGCAGCCCGTTATTTCGCGACGGCGGGGGCTCAGGCAGTCCCTTTGAAAGGCTGAGCGGGACGAGCGGCGGCTTCGAACCGCGTGCCGCGCTCTCCTCTGACGATTTCGCTGGCATCATCGAGCTTGCCGATCGCTGCAGGTTTGCCCGTTGCATCAGCGAACTCGATTGCGGAGCTGACCTTCGGCCCCATGGAGCCGGCCGCAAAATCCCGCCCCGATATCTCGGTCGTTGCAACCCGACGGAGCGCGCGGGCGGTGGCGGTGCCGTGGCCACTATAGACCGCATCGACATCGGTCAGCATCAGCAGCATGTCGGCCTTCAGCTGGCGCGCGAGAAGTGAACTCGCCAGATCCTTGTCGATAACGGCTTCTACGCCGCACAGGCTGCCGTCGTCCCGCGCTATCACCGGAACTCCGCCGCCGCCCGTGCAAATGACGATGACGCCGCGTTCGACGAGAAACGAAATCACGGAGCCTTCAAGAATCTCCAGCGGCCTGGGCGAGGGCACGACCCGGCGCCACTTATCGCCATCGGGCGCGATCTGCCAGCTGCGTTCGTTGGCAAGCCTATGTGCTGTGTCCTCGTCATAGACCGGGCCGATCGGCTTCGTCGGGTGAGCGAAAGCCGGATCGTACGGGTCGACTTTCACCTGCGTCAGCAGCGTCGCGAACAGCCTTTCCTTTAAGAGGTTGCCGAGCTCCTGCTCAATCACATAGCCGATCATGCCAGCGCTTTCAGCGCCAAGGACGTCGAGTGGGAATGCGCCGCCATCCGGAGCGGCCGCCGCCTGGAGGGCCAGAAGCCCCACCTGCGGGCCGTTGCCATGCGTGACTACAATCGAGTGCCCTTCGCCGACGAGTGCCCCGAGTACGGATGCGGCGCGCTTGATGTTGGCACGCTGGTTTTCGGCGGTCATCGGTTCGCCGCGGCGCAGCAGCGCGTTACCTCCGAGTGCAACGACGATCAGCATCTCAGTTGCCGATCGTGGCGACGAGCAGGGCCTTGATCGTATGCATGCGGTTTTCGGCCTGGTCGAAGACGATCGATGCGCCCGATTCAAACACCTCGTCAGTGACCTCCATGCAGTCGATGCCATACTCCTTCGCGATGAACGCGCCGATCTCGGTGTCGGTGTCGTGGAATGCCGGCAGGCAATGCATGAACATGACATGAGGGTTGCCCGCGGCAGCCATCACTTCGCTCGTGACCCGATAGGGCGTCAAAAGGCGGATACGCTCGGCCCAGCCCGATTTGTCCTCACCCATCGACATCCACACGTCGGTGTAGACAAAGTCGGCGTCCTGGACGCAGCCCATCACGTCTTCGTCCAGCCTGAAGCGGCCGCTGCTTTGTGCTGCAAGGTCTCTGACATGGGCGCAGAATTCCTCGTCCGGCCAAAGTTCCCTTGGCGAGGCAATGCGCATGTCGATGCCGACCTTGGCTGCGCCCAGTGCCAGCGACAGCGCGACATTGTCACGTCCTTCGCCGACGAAGGTGACGGTCATGTCCGAAAGGTGCTTGTGCGTGAACTCGCGCATGGTCATGAAATCGGCGAGGATCTGTGTCGGATGCGCTTCGTCGGTAAGGCCGTTGTAGACGGGCACGCCCGCGTGCGCGGCAAGCAGTTCGGCCTGGTGCTGGCCAAAACCGCGATACTCGATCGCATCGTACATGCGGCCGAGCACGCGCGCTGTATCCTTCATGGATTCCTTGTGGCCGATATGGCTGCCGGTGGGGCCGAAATAGGTGACGTGGGCGCCCTGATCATAGGCCGCCACCTCGAATCCGGTTCTGGTGCGCGTCGAGTCCTTCTCGAAGATCAGCGCGATATTCTTCCTGATGAGACGCGGTATCTCGTGGCCCGCGAGCTTGGCCGCCTTGAGGTCGGCGGCCAGTTTCAGAAGAAAGCGGATCTCGTCGGCCGTGAGATCGTCGAGCGTGAGCACCGAGCGGCCGTGAAGGTTGATCGACATCGGGAATTTCCTTTCCGGTCAAATCGGATCGCGGGCAATCGGGCAGGTCATACAGTGGCCGCCGCCCCGACCACGGCTGAGTTCAGCGCCTTCAACGGTGATCACTTCAATCCCGGCGCGACGCAGCAGCGTGTTGGTATAGACATTGCGGTCGTAGCCGATGACGACGCCGGGTTCGACGGCAACGACGTTGTTGCCGTCGTCCCATTGCTCGCGCTCGGCCTCGTAACGGTCGCCACCGGTGGCGATGATGCGCAGCGAATTCAGTCCAAGCGCTTCTGCAACCACTGCCGTGAAAGGCTCCGTCTCATCCGTGACCTCGACGGCCGCCTCGCCATCGCCCGGTCGCAGAGAGAAGGTTCGCAGGCGGTCGACCACCGGCGGGTACATGGTCACCAGGTCGCGGTCGCAGAAGGTGAAGACGGTGTCGAGATGCATGAAACTGCGGTCCCGCGGCATCAGGGCTGCGATGACGCGTGTCGCTTCACCGGCCGCGAACAGGCTGCGTGCGAGGTCGCCCACGGCTTGCGGCGTGGTACGTTCTCCCATTCCGACAAGCACTGTTCCGCCGCCGATCGGCATCACGTCTCCACCTTCCAGACTGGTGCCTGTTCCCAAACCTGGCGATACGAAGGGGAGGCCGCTGTCGCGAAAACGGGGATGGAAGCGGTACACTGCTTCCACGTTGGCCGCCTCCGGGCGCCTCGCCGGCCAGTACATGGCGTTGACCGAAACTGATCCGTAGATCCAGCAGGAACTGTCGCGCGTGAAAAGCTGGTTCGGCAGCGGCGGAAGCACGAAGTCCTGGGGAGCAAGTGTCCTTCCGGTCAGTCCCTTCGGCTGGAAAGGAAGCTCGGCACGGGCAATGCCGCCGACTAGAAAGGACGCCAGCTGCTCCGGTGGCATGTCGTTTAGCCATCCACGCAACTCGTCGACCATATCCAGTCCGACGACACCGGGATGGACCCGGCGATCGAGAAGCCAGTCGCGCGCCTTGCTGATGGTCATGGCCTCCGCAAGGAGCTCTCCAAAGGAGTGCACCACCACGCCGCGTTCGCGCAACGCATCGACGAAGACGTCATGTTCCTGGCGTGCGCGCTTGACCCACAATACGTCGTCGAACAGCAGCGCCTTGCAGTTCTCGGGCGTGAGCCTGCGCAGGCTGAGGTCCGGTCGATGGACCATCACCTCGCGCAGGCGGCCGACTTCGGAATGGACTCCCAGGCCTGTCATCGTGCGTCCTTCAGAGCGGGCTGATAGCGCCGGTCCACATCTCGTAGACGGCCAGGATGGCGACAGCGACGAGGGCTGCAGCGACAGCAGCTTCCACAGGATGGAAGACACGCTGGTTGGTTTCGCGACGTGCCCAGACGTAGAGAATGATGCCGGGCGCATAAAGGATCGCGCACATGAACAGATATGCCGGTCCTGCCGCGTAGACGAGCCACAGGCCGTACACTGTCGCCAATATGCCAGCGAAAAGGGGGCCAGCGCGTTGCTCGCCATTCTCATAACTCTCTCCGGTCAATGCGAGCTTGGCCGCGTAGGCCCCGGAGAAGATGTAAGGTACGAGAATGGCTGCCGACGCGATATAGAACAGTGCCTGGTAGGTGCTCTGTGCGAACAGCGTGATAACCAGGAACGCCTGCACGAGCAGGTTGGTGATCAGGAGCGAGGTCGACGGCACGCCCCGCTCGCTCTCGTGGCCGAAGAACTTCGGCATCGTGCCGTCTTTGCCGGCAACGTGCGGAATTTCCGCGGCAAGCAGCGTCCAACTCAGGAACGCGCCGACCACGGACACAACAAGCGCGATGTTGATGAGGATGGCGCCCCACGGTCCGACAACCGCCTCCAGGACACCTGCCATGGAGGGGTTCTTCAACGCGGCGAGCTCAGTTTGGCTGAGGATGCCGAGCGACAGCAGCGAAACCAGCGCGTAGAGAGCGAGGCAGGTGAAGAATCCGAGAACAGTCGCCTTCGCGATGTCGCTGCGGCGTTCCGCACGGGCTGAAAATACGCTTGCTCCCTCGATGCCGATGAAGACCCACAGCGTCACCAGCATCGTGCTCTTCACCTGTGCGGCAATCGAGCCGAGACTGGCGTTGCCAAGCCCGCTGAAGTCGAGAGACCAGACCTGAAGCTTGAAAGCCACAGCGACGATCCCGACAAACAGCACCACAGGAGCAATCTTCGCCGCCGTGACGACCAAGTTGACGACTGCTGCCTGACGGATGCCTGCCAGAACCAGGACGTGGATCAGCCACAACAGGACAGACGCGCCGAGCACCGCCTGCCAGGTATTGCCGTCGCCGAAAGCTGGAAAGAAGTAGGACAAAGCGCTGAACACGATCACCGCATAGGAGACATTGCCGACCCAGGCGCTGATCCAGTAACCCCAGGCGCTGTTGAAGCCGATGAAGGGACCGAAGCCGGCCTTGGCGTAGGCGTAGGGACCCGCGTCGAGTTCTGGTCGCCTTACCGCGAGCGACTGATAGACGAAAACAAGCGCCAGCATCCCAACCGCGGTGATCGCCCAGCCAATCAGGATCGCAAGAGGGCCGGCGCCGGTCGCCATGTTCTGCGGCAGGCTGAACACGCCGGAGCCCACCATCGAGCCGATTACCAATGCGGTCAGGGAACCCAGTCGAAGCTTGGCAGAAGTCGTCGACGTGACTTTTCGGATCGGGATATCGATTCCAGCCGTAGCCATGATGCTCTCCCCAATTTGAAACTTTGATGGGGGATATTGAACAGGAAACAGGTCGGAGGCCTTGACGTGGGTCAAGTGGCAAATGGTTGGCGCGCGGCCGTAAAGCCCAACCGGCGGGCATTACCTGATGATCCGTCACGGCACCGATCTACACCCTCAAACTGGCTGGCAGTTGCACCGGCGCCGCTAATGAGTCGCGCCGATCAGTTTGATTTGGCGCAAGGACGGCGCGGGAGTCCGCGAACAGGATGACAATCAGGACGTAGAGCGCTTTCTGCCGCCGTCCTGAAGGAGGTTCGCCATGAAAACCATATTGAAGAGAATAGCGCTCGGGCTGGCTGCTGCAATGCTGATGGTCGGCGATCGCGGAGCCCAGGCTGCGACGCTTGTCCAGATTTCGCTGTGGGACAAGGGCGCGGAGGTGCAGATGCCGACGGGGATCGCCTATGCAGCGCCAGGACTCGATCTCACCAAGGCGACCATGGGTATCAAGGCTTCGCCGGGTGCGGTGAAGGCCGGAGAGGTCACATTCAAGGTGACCAACGACTCCAAAGACACCGTTCACGAAATGATAGTGATGTACCTCGCCGATCCCGGCAAGCCGCTTCCTTACCTCGAGGCAGAGAACAGGGTCGATGAAGACAGAGCTGGTGACAAGGGCGAGGTTTCTGAGCTTGATCCCGGCAAATCAGGCACATTGACCGTCGAACTGAAGGCAGGAAAATACCTGCTTATCTGCAACGTGCCTGGTCACTATGGCGCCGGCATGTGGGCCGAATTCACCGTCGATCCATAGGCCCTGAAGAAACGGCCCCTGTGGGGGGCAGAAATGTCCCGGTTTGCGGATCGCCATGCTATAGCCCTCGCTCCCCTAGCTTGCGCATCTGCCCGATCCACCTTGCTCTGGTCCTGTCGCTGGCGCCCGCGACCATCCCGAACAGGGTCTCCCGCACCGGTCTGATGCCGACAAAATGCAAGATGCTTCGCCGCATGCCGGCGATCCCGTGGCTGAAGAACCAAAGCCGGTAGAGAGCGGACGGCATGCCCATCGTTGCCACCACGCGAGCGGAGCGACCACGAAGCAACGTCCTGGCAAAGCCGCCGCCCTTGTCCGGGTAAGCAAAGGCGGTCCCCGGCCGCATGACCTGTTCCAGAAATGCCTTGAGCAAAGCCGGCATGGTCCCGAGCCAGAGTGGGAAGACAAACACGATATGCTCCGCCCAGACAATCGCTTCAGCGGCATGCTGGAGGCTGTTGGGGACGGCGCCGTGTTCGAATTCCTGCATTGTCCGCAGCACTGGAAAATCAATTGCCGCGATATCGATCCGGCGGACGCTGTGCTGTGCCTGCTCCGCCCCCTCGGCGTAGGCCTGCGCAAGAGAGCGACAGAGCCGGTCGGGGGATGGGTCGGGATGACCGACCACAATGAGGATGCGACGCGACATGGTCTGCACCTGGGAAGCCTGGCGTGGCGGTGTTACGGGCGCTCGACCCTTGCCACCTTGTAGGTGTGCATGGCTCCGTTGCGTTCGATCGAAACATATTCGCCTGTCACGAAGCGTTCGTCGCCAAGATGAAAACCGGTCTCGTCATCGCGATCGCCTTCGGCATAGTCGAAATACCATTGCCCGCCCGGCTTGCGGCGGAGGCGGCCGATCAAGTCGTCCTCGCCAGTGCAAAAACGGCGCACGCGGCAGGCGGCCCGGTGCGATTTCCATTCTTCCGCGTCAATCCTGCCTTCGCTGGTTAAGGGAGCAAGTACATCATAGCCTTCCTCGCGATCCCCTTCCGGGTGACCCTTCTCGCGAGCAAGCAGCAACCGCACATGGCGGAATTTCGGGGTGAGGTCCTGCAAACTGGTCATCGCGAACTCCTTTGATGTGATCCATAGCGCGGCCACGGGTGCCAGCCTTGATCCGTGTCAAAGGAGAGTTCTCGTTAGGGCACAAGCATGGTGAAACAGCCTGCTGCCGCTGCGACCAGCGTGATGCCAGCCAGAGGCAGCCAGAACCTCACTGGACCAGCAAATGCCGCCAGCGACAGGCGGCCGATCGCGTTTGCAGTGAGTGCTGTCAGCACCGCCAGGCCGACGGCTTCAACGGAGACCGAATGCTTCACCAAACGCAATGCGCTCAGCACTGAAACGTCGACATCGAACATTCCCGCAAGCGCTGAGCTCGCCAGCAACCCGTGTCCGCCGAACTGAGCTGCCAACGCGGCGCTTGCGGTCGAAACGATCGCGAAAAGCATGGCAAACAGCAGCAGTGGGCCCAGCTCAAATGGATTGCGCGCCGGGGTGCCCTTTTCTGGATCCCGGCCATGGTTGGTCAGCAGGAAAATTCCGCATAGGGCGAATGCGACCGACGCGGCAAGGGCCGGCATGCCGACCGTGGCCAATAGGCTTGGCTCGATGGCCAGAACTACAGTGCAAACGCGCAAAATCGAAACCATCGCGGCAAGCGAAGCCGCGCCCGCGAGCGGCAGAGGATTGGCGGCAGAAGCGGCACTGCGAGCAAGGGTCATGGTCACCGCGGTGGAGGAGACGACCGCACCGGCGAGCGAACTGACGAGCAGGCCGCGCGTACCACCGAGGACGCGGATGGCCACATAGCCGGCGAACGATATCGAGGCCATCAGCACTGTGAGGAACCAGACCTCCCAAGGGTTGAACCCACCCCATGGGTCCATCGTGCGATTTGGCAGCAACGGCAGAACGATCGCGGTCATCACCGCAAGCATCAAGGCCGAACGAAGTTCAATCCAGGTCAGACGCCGCAAGAGACCGTGCAGGATTTCGCGACTTGCAAGGACGGCCGCGAGAGCTGCCCCGCCAGCCGCCGCGGCCCGATAGTCACCGGCGACCGAAAGCGCACCAAGCGCGAAGACGCCTAGGCCGGCGATGACGCTCGTAACGCTGAAATCCTCGTCGTGGGCCGCCTCGCGTGCCTTGTACCAGGCGAAGATTGCCGCAAAGGCGATGAACCCGCCGACCAGAACGGATACAGCGCCAAGCGCGTTGGCCAGAGCTGTCACAATGCCGCCGAGTAGGCCTGATATGCCGAACGTCCGAATTCCGGCCGTCCGGCTGCGATCGGGTGCATCGCGCTCCCGCCAGCCGCGCTCCAATCCGACGAGTAGACCTATTGCCAAGGCGAGTCCGAGCCGGGCTATGAGCGTATCCATGAGGTTGCGGCTCTCAGGCTGTGGCCATCGGCAGGTGGTCGCGAACCCACCTGACGATTTGCCTAGCACTCATCGCGCCGGAGACGCGCGCAACCTCTTGCCCGCCGTGGAACAGGATCATGGTCGGGATGCCGCGGATACCAAGCCTGGCAGCGACGGCTTGTTCCCTGTCCGAATTCAGCTTGATCAGCCGGACATGCGGCTCCAGTTCCTGCGCTGCCGCTTCATAGGCCGGTGCCATCATCTTGCACGGGCCGCACCAGGGTGCCCAGATATCGACGACAACGGGCAGATTGCTTCGCGTGATCTGTCGATCAAAAACCTGGGCATCGACGTCCTCAGGATGACCAGAAAACAGCCTGTTCCCGCACTTTCCGCATTTCGCAGCCTTGGCATCGCGGATTGCCGGCAGGCGATTGACCCCGCCGCATTTGCTGCAAACCGCCAAATCCTGCTGCGTCATGGTGCTATCCATCCATCCGCTTCGTATCATCGGTCATCGGCGTCCGAGATGTCCATTGCCCAGGGCGCGTAGCGCATTCAGGATTACCGCCACGTCGATCCCCTCTTGCAGCAGTGCTCCGGCAACCGGAGTGATCTGTCCCATGGCCGCCGCTGCCATTGCCATCCCCGAAAGCGCCAGCCCGACGATGATGCTTTGCAGGGCAATCGTCCGTGTTCGCCGGGCAATCCCGACAGCCTCGGCGACTGGCTGCAGCCTGTCGGTCAAAACGACAATGTCTGCGGCTGCGGAAGAGGCGGTAGCGCCGCGGGCGCCCAAGGCGATGCCGACCGTTGCGGCGGCGAGGGCAGGGGCATCGTTGATGCCGTCGCCCACCATCATTGTCGGTGCCAGGGCCTTCTCGGCTTCGACCGTCGCAACCTTTTTCGCCGGAGTTGCATCGGCGATGACGGCATCGAGGCCAAGCAATGCCGACACTCGCTCTGCCGCGGCGCCGTCATCGCCGGTGAGCATGACCATACGCTCGATGCCGGCGGAGCGGAGGGTGCCGAGCGCATCGCGAGCATCCGCACGCAGGGCATCTCCGAAGGTGAATACGCCGGCAAGGCGCCCGTCGAACGCCACGAAGACCCTGAGCACGGGCTCGTTCCGGTATTGCTCCTCACCGCATAGCGTCCAGCGGGGCAGCGGCCTGCCGGCGAGCACCAGCATTCGCGATCCTGCAAGGACCGATACATTGCCAACCTGCCCTTTCAAGCCCGCTCCGCGATATTCATGGACGCCATGCGGATGTGAAAGCATCAGCTGTCTGCCGCGGGCCGCGCGGATAATCGAGTCGGCGAGCACATGGTGCGAGGCCTGCTCCAACGATGCCAATGACTGCAGCAACTGGTCAGCTTCGTCGCCGGGTGCAACGTCGATCTCGACGAGCTCGGCGCCACCGATGGTCAAGGTCCCGGTCTTGTCGAAAATCGCGGTGCGCGCCTGCGCGAGGGCTTCTAATGCCGCACTGCCCTTCATCAAGATGCCGGCACGCGCGGCGCGCGAAACGCCGCCAATGAAGGCGACAGGGGCTGCAAGGATGAGCGGACAAGGCGTCGCGACAACGAGAACCGCAAGCGCCCTGATCGGATCGCCGGAAGCATACCATGCGGTACCCGAGACCAGTAGGGTGGCTGGCAACAGGAACAGGGCAAAGCGGTCGGCCATGCGGATGAACGGCGCTTTCGCAGTCTGCGCCGCGGCGACCATGCGCACGATCGCCGCATAGGTACTCTGTTCAGCCAGAGCGGAAGCCCGCATGCTGAAGGGCTCGCCGGCATTGAGGGTGCCGCTGCGCAGCGCATCGCCGGCGCTTCGCCGTACCGGCAGCGGCTCTCCTGTTACCGCCGACTCGTCAATAGACGCCGAAGCATCGAGCAGGATCCCATCGACAGGCAACAATTCGCCGGCTCGCACCAGTAGTTCTTCGCCGACGGAAACCTGATCCACGGAGATCGTATCTGTAATTTGTGCCGACTTTCGATGTGCGACGCGCGGCGCCCGGTCGGTCAGGGCCTTAAGGTTCCGTTCGGCCCGACCGCGGGCAAAATCCTCGAGCACTGTGCCGCCAGCATACATTATCGCCACCACAACTGCGGCCAAGGGCTGGTCCAGGAGCAGTGCCGCGGACATTGAGACCAGCGCGATCGCATCGACACCGAAACGGCCGATCCAGAAGTCGCGCAAGATGGAAATGGCGAGTGCCACCACTACGGGCAAGGTCGCCACCGTCCAGACCGTGCCTGCCTCGATGGATCCAAAGCCGAATTGCCTGATCCATAACCCGATGGCCAGGCCCAGGATGGCGATGACCAGCAATGCGCGTCGCAGGGCGGACTCGTTCATGCGATGCTTTCCGATTTTATCTAAGGCACCGGAGGTCGCGAAGCCGGGTCTTCGCCTATCCGGTCTCGCTCGATCAACGGGGGAGCGCCGGCCACCAGGTTTCAGCGTGCCACCTCACGCGGATGCTGGCCCGCTCTGTCGCGATCATGTGGTGAAGCGCAGCCCTGTGCCGCCTCATGCAAACGATTAGTCGCCGTCGTTTAACGGAAAGAAGTGGACCACCTTTAACGTGATCGGGACGTCGTAGCCCTCGATCAGGACCGTGGCCCACTGGTCACCTAGATCGTCCTGCCAGGTGTCGGTGACACGGCACCTCACGGCCAGATCCATGCCAACCTCGATCTTGTCCGTTCTCTTCGCCATCACCTTATCCTTTCAGCGGTTCGTAGACGGCTTCCGCTGAACTCTATGCTTGCCGATCTTGTGGGCCTTGATTTTGGTCAACCGCCAGAGGTTCCGGTTTGCGCCGCGATCACCTTTCGCGCCCTGAGGCGACCTGGGGCGACCTGGTGCCAGTCGCATTGCGGGCAGTCGTCTGGGGCAACCGGCCGCGGCAGAACCCCCGCAGTTGAAAGTGACAACCGAAGGCGACTTTGATCCAACGCAATGAACGGGCAAGATCGACCGGCAACTATCGCCACGAACGGAGAAATAGGGGTGACGATCCGAAATCTCGAACATGCTTTCGCCCCGAAGTCGGTTGCCGTGTTCGGCGCATCGGTGCGCGACGGCTCTGTCGGTCGTGTCGTCTTCGACAACATCGTCAACGGCGGCTTCGAGGGCGAGATCTGGCCGGTCAATCCGAAATATTCGCAAGTGGCTGGGCGACGCTGCTATGCGACAGCGGCCGAATTGCCGGGCGTTCCGGATCTGGGGGTAGTCGTCACGCCACCAGAGACGGTCCCCGGTATCGTGCGCGACCTCGGGCAGAAGGGGACACGAGCGGCAGTCGTCCTGACTGCGGGGCTTACGCGCGAAAACGGTTTGCGCCAGGCGATGCTTGATGCCGCCAGGCCCACACTCTTACGCATCATAGGGCCGAATACGGTTGGTCTGATGATCCCGCCCAAAAAGCTCAACGCCGGTTTCGCGCATATGGCAGCCAGACCCGGCAACATTGCCCTGTTGTCGCAATCCGGCGCCATTGCCACTTCGCTGATCGACTGGGCGGCGGACAACAATATCGGCTTCTCGCAAATCGTCTCGCTGGGCGACATGGCGGATGTCGATGTTGGAGATTGCCTCGACATGCTGGCTGGCGACGCGCGCACGAGGGCCATCGTTATGTATCTCGAAACCGTACCCAATCCGCGCAAGTTCATGTCTGCGGCACGGGCGGCCGCACGCATCAAGCCGGTCATCGCGATAAAGCCGGGTCGGCATGAGTTGGCGGCAAAGGCCGCGGCGACGCACACCGGCGCACTTTCAGGAGCCGATCGGGTCGTGGAGGCAGCTCTCCGGCGGGCGGGCATCTTGCGCGTGAAAGGTCTCGCTGAATTGTTCGATGCCGCTGAAACGATCGCCCGCTTCTCGCCTCTGGAACGAGCCCGTGTCGGTATCGTCACCAATGGCGGTGGCGCAGGCGTGCTCGCCGTCGACCAACTCGTCGACGGCAATGGCGAGCTGGCCGAGCTTTCGCAGACAACGATCGAGCGATTGAACGACGTGTTGCCGCGCACATGGTCGCACGCCAATCCGGTGGACATCGTCGGCGATGCGGCGCCCGAGCGCTACAAGGCTGCGGTCGAAGCCGTCGCGGCAGACCCTGGAACTGACGTCGTCCTGGTGATGAACTGCCCGACGGGACTTGGCTCGCCGCTCGCGGCGGCAGGTGCGGTGGCCGAACTTGCCAAGGCAGGCAGGATCTGCGGAAAGCCGGTATTGGGCTGCTGGCTGGGAGAACGCACGGCGCGCGAGGGCCGGCGTGTCCTGCAGGGTGCCGGAGTGGCCAGCTTCGAGACGCCTGCAGACGCCGCGATCGCCGTTTCCTACCTCAGCGACTGGTCGCAAGCTCAGCGGGCGCTGCTGCGCACGCCATCGAGCCGCCGCGAGGATACAGTCGGCGGCCGCGACACCGTGCTTGCCATATTCAGACAAGTGGCGAGCGAGCGACGGCGCATGCTGACGGAGCCGGAGGCCAAGGCCGTTATTTCCGCCTATGGCATTGCCGTGCCCGAGACGATCGTCGCCAGATCTCCTGCCGAGGTAGAGGCGGCTGCCAGACACCTGCTCAAAACGTCCGAACTTGTCGTCGTCAAGCTGTGGTCGAAGGCAATTTCGCATAAGTCGGACATTGGCGGGGTAGTGCTCAATATTGCCGCCGCCTCTGTCGCTAGGGACGCCGCAACCGCGATCCGGGCCCGGTTGCGCAAGCAGGCTCCGATAGCCACTGTTGAAGGCTATGCCGTCCAGCCCATGGTGGTGCGAAGATACGCCCAGGAACTCATCCTCGGCGTGAGCCGGGATCCGATCTTCGGTCCGGTCATCCTGTTCGGCTCCGGCGGAGTGGCGGTCGAGGTGCTGGATGACACAGCGATCGCCTTGCCGCCACTCGACGATGTTCTCGCGGGCGACCTGATCGAACACACGCGGATCAGCCGGCTGCTTGCCGGTTATCGCGGTCGCCAACCGGCCGATCGTGGGGCAATCATCGCCGCGCTCAACGGGCTGTCGCAAATGGTCGTCGATTTTCCATGTCTCGTCTCAATGGACATCAACCCGCTGCTGGCTGATGCCGACGGCGTGATCGCGCTCGATGCCCGCATCGAGATCGATCCAGAACGCGTGGAGCAGCCAGCGCCAAACCCGGCGCTCGCAATAAGGCCCTACCCATCAAGCTGGAGCAGGGATTTTTCCGCGGACGGCGCCCGCTATCATATCCGGCCGATAAAGCCGGCCGACATTGTGCTCTATCCCGAATTCCTGGCGAGGATTTCGCCGGACGATCTGCGCCTGCGGTTCCTATCCCCGCGCAGGAACTTCCCGGACCAGATGCTCAAGCGGTTGACCCAACTCGACTATGACCGTGATATCGCTTTCGTCGCGCTGGAGGCGGGCACCGGCGCGCTGGCCGGGGTCGGCCGGCTTTCCTGCGATCCTGACCATAGGGTCGGAGAATATGCGTTGTTGGTCCGTACGGACCTGCAGGGCCACGGCCTTGGCTGGGAACTGCTCAGGCAGATCATCCACTATGCCAGGGCAGACAAGATCAACCGAATCGAAGGTATAATGCTTAGCGAAAACAGCAAGATGTTGGCTATGTGTCGCGAATTCGGCTTCTCCATCGCGCACCACCCCGACCAGGCAGGCCTGTCGTTGGCAACCTTGGAGGTCGGCTGAACGCGATAGCTTCTTCTTACGATGCTTCCTTCAAAGAGACGCTCCGAGAAGAGGAAGAAGCAGATAGCAAGCAATCCAGCAATTCAGCGGTGATGTCGGTGAGCTTTCGATCGGCCTCGACCCTGCGCCAGGTGGTCTGAGCTTCGCGACGCTGCAATTGCCGGGAGAGTATGTCGACAGTGGCGTCGGAAGGGCCACCCTTGCGCTCACTCACGCGCTGCCAGAGAACGAGCGCGTCCGCCGCCAACCAAAATCCGGCAAACGCGATGCCCCGCTCACGGGCGACCTTCTCAATCCGGTCACGGTCTATCTCTCGGTCGAATACGGCATCAGTGACAACGCAACCGCCTTGGGAAAGGATCAATTCGCTGCGCCATACCATTTGGCGATAGACTCGTTCCGACACGCCCGGTCGATAGGCCCTGTCCGGCAACGTCGTTTCGGCGGGCACCCCATGCATGGCTTTACGGATGCGGTCGCTCTCGACAATGCGCGCGCCAGGCGGCGCGCCGACATAGGGGGCGAGCGCCTCGGCGACGGTCGTCTTGCCGGAGCCGCTCAGGCCGCCGATCGCGATCAGCCGCGGAGGCTCGCTTCTGAGCAGAGTTCGGGCGAGTTCGAAATACGACCTGGCCTCGGCAACCAGCCTCTCGGAGTCGGAGCTGCCTTCCTCTACCTGCGTTGCAGTGACATGCGCGCGCACCGCGGCTCGCACCGCCATGAAAAAAGGCAGCAGGATGAACCCGTCCTCGTCGTCGGCTTCGTCTAGGTAGCGGTTCATCACCAGATTGGCGAATTCCGGAAAGCCCCGGTGCCAGAGGTCCATCAACAGGAAGGCGAGGTCGTAGAGTACATCGATGCCGGCTATCTTGTCATTGAATTCGATGCAGTCGAAGAGCCGGGGCCCGCCGTCGAACAGGCAGATATTGCGCAGATGCAGATCGCCGTGGCAGCGGCGGATCTTGCCCGCGGCCTCTCGCCGGTCGAGGAGGGCGGAATGGCGGGCGAGGGCGATACGAAAGGCCTCGGTGAACTGCTCAATCTCGTCTGTTTGAAAGACATGGCTGGTAGCAAAGCCGGCCGCGTTGATGTCGATCACGTCAGCGAGGTTCGATGACCCGCTGCCTGTGTGGATCTCCGACGCGCCGCGATGGTATCGCGCAATCATGCCCGCGACCGTCGTCAGCAGCGCGGGCGTCAGTTGGCCTGCGACCGCCATTCGATCGAGAAGCTTCGACTGGTCGAAGCGCACCATTTCGATTGCGGCATCAACCAGCTCTCCGGCTCCGTCGAACGCGAGCCTGCCGTCGATCCCTCGCGTGATCCGTCGCACACCCGCATAAAGGCCCGGCGCGGTCTTCGAATTGAGCTCCACTTCCTTCTCGCAGGCGGTGAGGCGGAGGGCAGGCGTCGAGAAATCGACATAGGGCAGCTTGACCGCTCGCTTGAGCTTGAAGGCGTGTCGGCCGACCAGGAAGATGCGCGAGATATGGGTTTCAACCACTTCCACTGGTCCGGTCTCGCCATATGTGGCGGGATCGAGCAGCAGCGCGCCCGCGGCTTCCTGCCTTTCAACGATCATTGCATGGCTCCTCTGCGCGGTGCCCGCGAGAACGTTCCACCTGGCGTCTATCGCTGCAGTGTCTGGACGTAGCCTGCCAGGTTGTGGATCCGTTCCGTGGTGACGATTTCTCCGGCGCTTGGCCCGTATTTCCTGACGTCATCGGGCAGGAATTGGCGGCCCCAGACCGGCATATCGCGCTCGCCATGTTCGGGCACCATGGTGCGGCCGTCGATCATGGCAAAGACGCGCCAATACGGAAATTCGCCACCATTGTTTTTCGAGAGACGCGTCAGGTCGGCCGGGCGCTTCATCAGTTCGTCGCCCAAGGGGCCGTCGCCTTTGCCATCGAGACCATGGCAGACCGCGCAGGAGTTCAGGTATTCCGCCTGGCCGTAGCTCATTTCCTGCGCAGTTGACGCATTGAAGGCCAGGCTTGTGGAAACTGCAGCGATCAGGAGCTTCATCTTCGTGTCCACCGATTGATCGGTTGAAGCTTACGCCTTCGGCGCGCGTCGCAGTTGATCGGGATCAATTGAGGCGCCGCAGATGATCTTTGATTCAGCTCAATGAACGCCGCGACCCATCTCGTTACGGTTGCAGGTGCAATTGAAGCCAAACTCAGCGGTCAGGAGCAGCTGCGATGTCATTCAAAACGATACTCACAGTCACGGAGCCGGGCATGAGTGACGTCGATCTGGAACTCGCTGCCGGCCTGTGCGAGCAGGTCAGTGCGCACCTCGCTGTTCTCGTGGTGACGCTCGCCGCGCCGCCGCCGGTAGGAGAGTTCGCAGTGGTCGTCTCAGAAGACTGGCTGAAGGAGCGCCAGGCAGATGAGAAACTCCTGAAGAAGAGAACAGCGGTCGTGGCGGCCTTCCTTGCTGGCCGCGCGCTTTCCGCCGATACCGTCAGCGCATATCCGGAAGCCGGCTGGGCCGACGAGACCATCGGTCGTCGCGCCCGGTATGCCGATATCACCATTGTGGGACCGGAAGTGCTTGCCGGCGAGACGCTGAAAAGCAAAGTGGTCGAGGGCGCGCTATTTTCTTCCGGAAAGCCTTTGCTGCTCATCCCCAAGGGTTCTAGGCCGACGCTGAAGCCGAAATGCGTAATGGTTGCGTGGGATACCCGCCTGGAGTCATCGCGCGCCGTTCGCGAGTCGCTCGACATGCTGATCGGCGCCGACGAGGTGCATCTCGCCCTGGTCGATCCTGTCGAGGGCGAAACCCATCACGGGGCGGAACCTGGTGCCGATGCCGCAGCCTATCTTGCCCGGCACGGCGTCAAAGTCACGGTCGACCGTCTGCCGAGTGCGAACCACTCTGTCGCTGACGTTCTTCGCCAGCACGCAGTCGATTGTGGCGCCGAGCTGTTGGTGATGGGCGCATACGGTCATTCGCGGTTGCGTGAACGGATTTTCGGCGGCGTCACCAAATCGATGCTCGAAGGCCCGTCCCTGCCAACCCTTCTGGCGCGCTGATCAACGAAAACACTTGGACCGGCCCGTTTCTGCGGTCGGCCAGGGCTATTGACGCCTCTCCACCGGGCCACCATCGCCAAGGGTGTCGGACGGGTGGACGACAACGGCAGCGCCGGGCTTCAGACCCGTCAGCACCTCGGCGACATCGTCATTCATGTGCCCGACCTGCACTTCCACTTGCCTAGCGCGACCACCGTCAGCGACAAAGACGTTCCACCGGTCGCCGTTTCTGAACAGCGCGCCGATCGGCACCTGCAGGCATTGGGCGCACGCCCAGACTGTCATTTCGACAAAGACCCGATATCCGTGGCCGAGCCGGACGTCGGTGTCTTCCAGATCCAGAACGACCGTAACCCTCTGCTCCTCGATGCCAAGCGCGGAAACCTTGGTGAATGCCGCTGGATCGACGCGTCTCACCGTCGCACGCAACCCATGATCGCCGCCCCAATCGCTGATCTTAGCCCCTGTCCAAGGGGCAATGCGAACGGCATCACTTGAAAGGAGGTCGACAGCGATTTCCAGATCGTGGACGTTGCCGATCTCGGCGATCTTGGCGCCAGCCGCTACCGCTTGCTCGCTCCTTGCCATGACGGCAAGAACCGTTCCGTCGATGGGTGCGAGAAGGTTGACGCAGCAGCTGTCACCGGTCGGGTCCGACGGATCGGGCTGCAGCAGGCGAGCCTCTGCGTTGGCAAGTTCGGCGTTTCTGAGCCGGATGACTGCTTTCGCCGCATCCACCGCGGCTTTCCGCACGTCGACTTCGTTGGTGAGCTTCTGCAAAGCGCTCTCCGAGACAAAGCCGGATCCGAACAGTTTGAGCGCGCGGACCAATTCGTCCTCGGCAAGCTTCAAAGCCGATTGCGCGCGCTGCAATTCGACCTCTGCAACACCGACACCAGCGCGCGCTGCATCGCGGCTGGCGAGCAATTCGGCTTCCGCCCGCCGGTCGATCAGTGGTGGGTCGAGCGGATGGATGGCAGCGACAACAGTATTGTTCGCCTTCACCACATCACCCTCGTTGACCACCGTGCGCGTCAGATGGCCCGCAATCGGCGCCGATACTGTGTAGACGTTGCGCACCCGCGTCATTCCTTCCTCTCGGACCGTGACTCGCATCGGCGCTGCGGCAACTTCAGCCAAATCCACCAGCGTTGGCTGCTCGCGCAAAGCCCAGCCGAAACCTGCAATCAACACAAGCGCGACAAGCGCGAGTCCGAGGCGTTTCATCCAGATCGACTTCATCGGACTAATCCCTTGTCTTGAGGACACGCACGAGATCCAGTCGGTCGATGCGACGCCGCACAATCAGTGCCGACAGCGTGGCCACTGCGAGCACGACCAGGCTGGCAAGCGCGAAAGTCGAACGGTTGACCACGAACGGTATGCGGAAGAGATCGCTTTCGAAGCCCCTGACCACCGACCACGAGAAGAGATAGCCGAGCATCCAGCCAAGAGGCTGCGCCAGAGCCACGATGGCTGCCAGTTCTATGAGCAGGACGCTCGAAACCTCGCTTCTGGTGAAGCCGAGCACGCGCAAGCCGGCGAGTTCTCGGGCGCGCTCGGAAAGCTGAATGCGGGCCGAGTTGTAGACAACGCCGAAGGCAATGATGACGGCAAGCGCCGTGTAGACGGTGGTCATGATTGTGATGTTCTCTCCAATCGTCTCACGGAAGCGCTGACGCGATATGCCCTGCAGCGCGATCGAGGCGATAGCCGGCGTTTGTTTGACGGCGCTGTAGAGGTCGCCGAGGCGTGCCGGATCGATAGCTACCCTGACCCCGGAAATGCGTGGTCCGCCGCCAACCAGCCGGTCGAGTGCCTCGGTCCGCATGTAGACGGCGAGCCCGACATAGCTCTGGACAATGCTGGTCACGGGAACGCGGACCATTTGATGCGCCCGTTCGAGCAGTTCGACCTCCGCCAAATCTCCAATTCGCAGGTCGAGTAGCGATGCGACCCTTTCGGATAGCGTGAGGCCGGCCGGTGGCGGATCGATCGGAGCGAGATCGAGATCGAGAACCCTGGCGAGATCAGCCTTTGGCGGAACACTGGAGATCACCAGCCGGCGCTCGCGATGGCCGTGGCGCAGGATCACAGCCGTTGCCCGGAACGGTTCGGCGCGCAGCACGCCAGGCATGGCGGCGACCGACTGCAGGGCGCGTGTTGATTGCTCCACACCGAATGACAAGGTCGCGTCCTGCCGCTCGGCACGGAAGAAAACCGTGTCGACCATGAACGCTATGGAATCGAAGGAGAACAGCGCAGTGACCAGCAGAGCGACGGCGAGTGAGGTCCCCAACGCCGTCAGCAAGGAGCGCAAAGGCCAGCGCAGCAGATGTCTGAACGCCATGATGGTCAATTGCGAAAACGCCGAAAGGAGACGGCCTTCGCCCGTGAGGAAGCTCTGGTATCGAGCCGGTGCAGGTGGTCGCCGGCGGAAGCGTGATGACGCTCCAGATCGCCCGTGCCGCGCCTAACAGGGCCGCCAGTGCGCTTGTGGTGGCGGCGACGGCATAGAGGTCGAGACTTTGCTGGAAGATGAGGAAGGGAAAGGAGAAGAACCGCGCATAAAGCGTGGTGAGGCCGTGGCCTAGCCAATTGCCGGCACCCGCGCCAATAGCGATGCCGATCGACGCGATCACCAGCGTCAGCTTTCCATAGTGCCAGCCGATTGCCCCCGATCCGTATCCAACGGCCTTCATCAACCCGATCTGTTCGCGCTCGAGCACGATCAACCGTGACAGGATCATGTTGACCAGGAAGGCGGACACAAAGAGGAACACCGGGGGGATGACGGTGGCCATTGCACGGAGCTGGATCAGCTCATTGTCGAGAAATGCATGGGATATCTGGTCGGTGCGCCCATGCGTCCCGGTTCCTCCATATGGCTTCAGGATACGATCGACTGCGTCCTCGACCGCCTGGATGCCGGCACTGCGCTGGGTGCGCATGGCGACATCGTTGAATGCGCCATCCATGTCAAAGATGCCGGCAAGTACGGTTCGGGGCATGAAGAAGACGCCGAAGCGCCGCGGGTCTGGCACCATGTCGCCAGGGCCGAGCGCGTAGATGTATTCGGGTGTAAGTACGATGCCCGTGACGGAAAGCGTCCGCTTGCGGCCGTTCAGGATGGCATCGAACGTGCTTCCGGGCGCCATGCGGCGCGCGGTCGCGAAACGCTCGGTCACCGCTACCTCGCCGGGCCGTCCGGATTCGGGCAGCCGGCCGTTGCGCAGGTAAAGTCTGTTGACAGCAGGCTCGCCGCGATCGGGGATGGAGACGGCAATGGCGGTTGCCGGCTCCGCCATGCCAGGCATGTCCAGCAAAACCGGCTTGACGATACGCAATTCGATGCCGCTTATCCCCGCGATCGATGCGATGCGCTCGCGAAGATGCAGCGGCGCGCGCGTCAGCCCGGAAAAGACGGTGGCAAACCTGTAGCGGTCGTAGAATGCGTTGCGGGTTTGCTCCAGCGAGCGATAGCCGCCGACGGCGATGACGATCGTCGCGACGCCGCATGCCATGACAAGCGCAATGGCGAGGACTTGCGCCCACATTCGCAGCAGATCGCGCAGAAGTTTGCGATCGAGAACCGACACGACGCTACCAACTCACTTCGGCGGGCCGTGCCCGCTGGTCGTTGATGGCGACATCGGCAATGCGACCGTCCCTGAAAGTGAAGACGCGATGCGCGATCTGCCGGATACCGGCATTGTGGGTGATGATGGCCATCGTCGTCTTCATCTCCTCGTTGATCCGCGACAGCGCCTCCAGGACCAGAACGCCCGTCTTCGAATCCAGGGCGCCGGTGGGCTCGTCGCACAGCATCACTTCCGGCCGCTTGGCGATTGCCCGGGCAATCGCCACCCTTTGCTGCTCGCCGCCGGAGAGCTGGGCGGGGAAATGCGTCAGGCGGTCCTTGAGCCCGACCATCTCCAGCGCCTCCTCGGGTTCCATCGGATTGGACGAAATCTCTGTGACCAGCGCGACGTTTTCCCAAGCGGTCAGGCTCGGGATCAGATTGTAGAACTGGAACACGAAGCCGACGTGAGCGCGCCGGAAGCGGGTGAACTGCCTCTCTGAGAAGGTGGTCAGATCCTGGTCGCGAAAGTGCACCTCGCCTGCGGTCGCGCGATCAAGCCCGCCCATAATGTTGAGCAGAGTCGACTTTCCGCTGCCCGATGGCCCAAGCAGGACGGCGATCTCTCCCTCGTACAGATCCAGATCGACGCCACGCAGGGCGAACACCTCGATCTCGCCGGCGTGGTAAACCTTGGTCACCCCATGGGCAGAAAAAATCGGAGTTTGCATGCCTTGCGGTCCTGTGGAACGCATCGACTGTTGTGGCATTCGCGGCCGGGCACCTTGACGCTCATCAAACAGTGCCTTCTCGGGGCGGCTTACTCGCTCGCCGCCCGGCCTGACACCTGCTCGATGAGGATCCGGAAGAAAACGTGCGGCGCACTGTCGGAGGCGGGAGGAATGACCGGTTTGAGCGCACCCGGTTCCCACCAATCGGGGTGCTTGCTCAACACCGACCATGCATGATCGCGCGGGAGCTGATCACGTAGTTCTTCATAACGGCCGTCGACAATTACGCTTCTCCATCCTCGCCCTTGGCCGTGTTCGTCCACCTGGACCGACACAAGAGGGTTGGTTCGCATCCAGTCAATCTTCTTGCCGGGCATGGAAAATGCATAGAGATGATTGTCCGCATGGGCGTAGTAGAACGGTACGACGTAGGGCTGTCCGTCTTTTGCGCAAGCCAGATGGCCGACACGATTGGCCGTGAGCAATTTCGTGCATTCCAAGGTAGAGAGTGTGCGGACCAGCATGGACCGACCTCCTACTTTTCTGCGACTGTTTCGCGCCGCTGTTTCTTTGTCGCGATGATCTGTTTTTGCTTCCCGCGCTGCCTGGCACTTTGCGACCGGGCCGCTTTGTCCATCGCGGAGACGACGTCTCCGTCGGACAGCTGCCGGAAGCCGAGATAGTGTTGACTGAGAGCATGAAAATGCGCCGGTTGACTGAGGCAAACAATCCAATCCGCTTCGCAGGCAAGCTCAGCCAAGGTGTCCGGGGGCGCCACGGGAACGGCCACGACGACCTCTCGAGGCGAGCGTCTTTTGAGGGCACGGATCGCGACCTTCATCGTCGTGCCGGTCGCGACGCCGTCGTCGACGATGATTGCGGTCTTTCCAGCGATCGACAACGGCGGATGTTTTCCGCGATAGGCAAGCCGCCGGCGCTCCATCTCGGGCCGCTCTCTGGCGATCAAAGTGCGAAGTTGGTCATCGTCTAGCGAGTAGGCTTCGACGATGTCTCGATTGAGCACGACATCCGGAGGATTGCCATCGACGATCGCCGCAACAGCCAGTTCGGGGTTCCCCGGCGCTCCCACCTTGCGCACGATAATCAGGTCAAGTGGGGCCCTGAGGGCCTTGGCCACTTCTGCGGCGACAGGAACGCCGCCCCGCGGCAATGCCAGCACGACAGGCTGATGCAGCCGGAGCTTCTCCAGTTCGATGCCGAGCTTTTGTCCGGCTTCCTGACGGTCGCGAAACATCGGTCAACCTTCCGGCCACAGATGACGGAGCGACGTCTTCATCGAATTGCGAACCTGCACGATCTCGCCATGCGAAATGTGACGGTCGAGGAGCTTGAAGACCGCTTTGATCGCCGTATCGATATCGACGCCCGGTTCGTAGCCAAAGCTGTCCCTGACGCTGATGACGAAGTCGCGCTTCTTTCGTTCCGACACGGGTGCGTCCGACGGCTTCCAGCCTTCGAAATAGACACCCCTGATAAGCGTTGGCAGCTGAGCGGAAAGGTCGGCCATTTCCTCCGGCGACAGCCAGTTCCGCAACGTGTGAAGGACGGATTTCAGAAACCGGTATGCGTTCCGTTCATTCCAGCCCAAGTCCCGGGCGAGCTCGCTCACCCATTGCTGCGCCTGCTCGGCCGAGTGGGTAAGACTTGCAGTCGAAGTGTGGATCATCAGGGAACTCCTTCATCTCCATACGGGCATGTTAATGCATAAGAAGACTCTCGCATTGAGCCGCATCAAGTTGCCGGCGAAAAGCTGAGTATGTTCCCCTTTTATAATGGGATGATCTTCCTACTCTGCCGTCCTTCCTTGACGTTGGCGGGTGAAGGGTTGACCTGCCTGATCCGATGTCATGCTGACCCCGTTGCCACCTCCCTCCCGTTGCGCGCTCATCTTTGTCGATATCGATGATCGAACCTGCCGAGACTGCATCGCCAGGCCATCCATGCAGCGAATGAAGTTGTCCGCAATGGTCTCGGACGGAGCAGGCAGGATCTTGTAGGTCCTCATTTCGGCACCCGGTTCCGAGCGGGAGAAACTCAACTCATAGTTTCCGGCAAGCACGGCGTTGAGGAAGGGAGCGGCAAACTCGGCGTTCTGCGTCGTCGCCATTATCGTACCGTCATCATAGGTTTCGTAGTTCAACTGGCCCAGCGAACTGAAGGTCGCGGAATTGAAGTTCGCGTTCGCAATCTGCGCGAGGTCGGCTCGTTCGACTGCCACAATGTCGGCCACACCCATGAGAAAGCCGGCCAGCACCGCCCCGTCGGCCTTGGTGTATCCGCCAAGCGTTATGAACTTGACGAGTTCGCGCGATGGCGGGCTGCTGACATCGAGGATGATCTCGCAAACCCTGGCCTCTTCGGTCTCTTCGGTCCTGTTGCCGTAGACAACTTCCGTTGGAAAGATCGTCGAGCCAGATGCATGGGTCATGCCGGGCGCAGCCAGTGCCGCCAGAAAGCCCAGAAGTCGAAACACGACGAGGTTGCGCCAGATTCCTGCGCAGATTGCCCGCATCGGCGGCTCGCACGATGGATATCCCACTCCGCTCTCTATGGCCATGTCTCCTTCAGCGAATGGAGACTATCTGAACATCATTCCATGCCCGAAGCCGCCCGACAGCCCCATGCCCATCATCGGCAGGACGATCTCGTCGGCTGCCTTCTTCTGCTGGTCGCTCAGCGTCGCGTACAGTTTCTCAACCGCCGCCCTGATCGATTTCACCTGTTCGAGGCGTGCTTCGAGATGGGTTTGCTGGTAGGCGAGCCGCTCGGGCAACGGCTTCTTCAGGAAGTCACCGTCATGAAATTCCTGCATCATACCGCGCATCAACTCGTTGTGTGCCTCGGCCGTGCTACGGATGACGCCGGCAAGCTCATCCCAGGCCGGCGCCTGTTCGTCCGTGATTTTCAGTTCCGTCTTGAGGAAAGCAACTCGTCCGTCAATGCGATCGAGCATCTCGTCTGAGTCAAAGCCGCCCATCGGGCCGCCCATGCCCCATTGGCCCATCATCATTCGACTCATGCCCCAGCGGGGCCACCAGCCGGAATCATCGTCGGCACCGGCCATTGCAGGCGCCACTGAGGCGGCCAGCATGAGTCCCGCTGCCAGAATACTGGGCAAAGTGCGCATCAGAGCCTCCTTCAGGCGAGCTACTCCATTTGCCCACAAGCCATATGATTGGGGATGCCGGCATTGATCTCGGTCAAAAAGAGCTAGGCCCGGAGCGCTCTCGAGAGTAAAATATGCCAAGTTTCCATGCGTTGAGGCATGTCATGGACCGCTATATCGCGCGCGCCAATATTGCGCATTTCGCGGATCTTCTTCGATATGAGGTGGACGCCGAGCGACGCCGCGTGATCGAGGACTTGCTGGCGCAGGAGCGCCAGAAGTTGGAGATTGCTGAAGCAAAAGCGCGTAAGCAGACCCATGCCGCCAATCCGGCCGAAGGCAGTGAACTTCCGGTTCGAATGGACGAGCAGAGACGGCGACGCCCTGCTTGAACGGCGCCGGTGTCGATTGCTATGCCCATCGCCTCAAACGCCGGCTGGGCGTTGAGCGGTGACCGAACTTCATATCAAGCGGCCTTGACTGTGATCTTCTTCTCGGCCTTCTGGGCTTCCGCGGTCTTGGGCAGCTTCACCGTCAGCACGCCCTTGGCGAAGGTCGCATCGATCTTGTCGGCGTCGACGCCTTCAGGCAGCTGGAACGACCGCTGGAAGGAACCATAGCGACGCTCGGAGAGATAGTAGTCGTTGTCCTTCTCTTCCTTTTCCTCCTTCTTCTCGCCTTTGAGCGTCAGTATGCGATTGGCGAGCTTGATCTCGACGTTCTTCTCGTCGATGCCGGGCAATTCGACTGTGATCTCATACTCCTTGTCCTTCTCGACGAGATCCATCGCCGGCGCGACCAGCCAGTCCGCATTGCGCAGCGCCGGCAGTTCGCGACCAAAGAGGGAGCGTGTCGAAGGCAGGCGAAAGTCGAACGGATGAAAATCGTCGAAGAGCCGGTCGATTTCACGCCGCAGGCTTTCGAACGGACCAGTCCAGTTGCCGGCTGGGGCCGGCGCAGTGCTCTTTTCTGTTTTGACAGGCAGTTTGGTGGCAGCTTCGGCCATGGGTCTTCTCCTTGCGAGCGAGTTGATCGGCAGGTACCGCCGCCTCGACCCGTCCACCCCTCCAGGGAAGGGGCGCCAGAGCCCGAGGTCGGCGGACCGCTCGCCAGGAACCCTTGCCGAGTTGGTTCATCGCTTCGCGAATCCGCGCTTTCGGCGCGATCCTCCGCGCCCGCTTCGCCAAAGCCGGTAAACCTGACGAGGGCTGCATCAAAGCACCTCGCTGACGGAGCCGTATTGATCTGGGTCAAGGGTTCCGCGCCTGGGTACTGCGGCAAGGTGATACATTGATCTCGATCAACGACGTTCCGTCGGCTCGGGTTAGCTTTCTTGAAATACCCATGACGAACGGAATGGACCCAATGACGATGACCAATGGCCAGAAGTTCCTCTTTGCCGCGGCCGACCTTCAGGCGACTGCTCTCAAGGCCGTCATAAGTTATCAGATCGAAACGCTTTCCTTCCTCAAACGCCGCTGCGAGCAAAACGTCAAACTGATCGATGATCTCTTCGCTGGTGGCGAGTTCGTGGACGTTTTCGATGTCACCAGCAATTTTCTGCAGAACGCGACCTCAGCTTATGCGACCGAGGCCGGCAACTTCGCCCGTGTTGGGTCGCGGCTCACCTCGGACATGGCCAGACGCGTGCGCAGGCAAGCCGAGAGCGCCATCGAAGACATCGCGGCGAGCACGGCAGCGTGATCGGCTATCGAGGAAGTACAGCTATGGACAAAACCACCGGATGGGTATTGCGATGAACCCGCCACGGCTGAGCCGGCTTTCAGCATCTGCTCTCCATGTGGTGACCCTTGCTGCGGCACTTGGCCCGTCCGGCGGTTGCGCAAGCGCCGACCCGGTATCGCACGGGAAGGCATTGGTCGAAGCCAATTGCGCGCGCTGCCACGCCATCGGAAGAACGGACAAAAGCAGCCACCCCGACGCGCCTGCATTTCGCGTCTTGTCGCAGCGCTATCCGATTGTCGATCTCGAGGAGGCGCTGGCCGAGGGCATTTCAACGGGCCATCCCGACATGCCAGAGTGGGTTGCCAGCCCCGATCAAATCGACGCCATCCTTGCTTACATCGAAAGCCTCCAACGGTAATGACCGCTGCGGCCATGACGATCTTGAGCCGATCTGCGGCTAGCCTCCTCCTAGGAGGACGCAACCGGTCGGCGGCGCGGCCAGGCGACGGGGTGTTGGGTCTGCAGTGGCTACGCTCTTGAGACTATGGTTGAGGGGCGCGCGCAATTGTCGGCGTGAGGCGTCGCCCGCCTCACGCAGATCGGGACTCCAGCGTTGCCAGGATCGAGCCGGGTTCGATGACGGCATTCGCCGCGGCGACAATCGTCGCGCGGCCGGCTGCAGGCGAGACAATCTCGTGCAGCGCATCCTCGACTCGAATTTCTGCTATCCGATCGCCAGCCCTTACCGCGTCACCGCTGGCAATGAACCAACGCTCCAAGATACCCTCGGGCAACATGCTGGATGCCCATAACGCCTCATCGGCTTTGATATATTCCATCGCAATTCTCCTTCGCGACTGCACGATATTCCCTTCACCAAGGTTGGCCTTGATCATGATCAAAGGACAGATCGAGCGCGAGTGATCGCGTCGGGTGGCCCACCTTGCAGAGGTTCTTGCCGTCGCCCGGGGGGTCATCGAAAGGCGTTGCGTTTTGACCCGCGTCAAGGCGACGGAGGCTGGCGGATGCACTTCATCGAACGTCGACATCTTCACCGAAGGGCGCCCCGCAATGTCTTACAAGTCGATCAGCGTTAACCTCGCTGTGGATGCATCTCCTGCACCCATTGTGAAACTGGGCGTCGAACTGGCCGAGCGTTTTGGAGCGCACCTTATCGGCCTGGCGGCTGCAGATGTTCCGCCGCTCGTCGCCACCGGCAGCGGCATGGTCTACGAAGGCGAGATCTTGCAGGTCCAGCGAACCGAGATCGAGAAGCGGCTTGCGGAGCTGCGTGCCGAATTCGAGAAGCTGGTTCCGGCATCGGTGAGCAGCGAATGGGGGCAGGCAGTCAGCAGTCCAACCCGCTTCCTGAGCGTTTCCGCCCGAGCCGCCGACCTCATCGTTACCGGTGGTGGGGATGGAGAAGATGTCTTCCGTGCCGTGGATGTCGGGAGCCTTGCGCTGGGAACAGGCCGACCAGTCCTCGTCACCGCAAGCAATGTCGAACATGTCATGGCACAGACCGTGCTGGTCGCCTGGAAGGACACCAGGGAGGCGCGACGGGCGATAGCCGATGCATTGCCTTTCCTGGCCGTGGCCAACGAGGTCATTGTCGCCACCATCGATACAGACCGCAGCGAGAGCGCCCGATACAGCCTCGCCGATGTCGCGGCTTATCTCGAAAACCATGGCATCATGCCGCAAACCGAACTGCTGGCTGGCGAGGCGGAGGGCGACCGGCTGGTTGCGTTTGCGCGTTCAATCCATGCCGACCTGATCGTCTCCGGCGCCTACGGCCACAGCCGCCTGCGGGAATGGGCCTTTGGCGGTGTCACCCGCTCGCTGATCGAAGACAGCAGCATCAACCGCTTCATGTCATGCTGATGGTTTCTGGTATCGTGCCCGGCGAAGTCGGCCAACAACCCGTCCCCGCACCGACGGGAATTGTTGACGACGACGCCTTTTGGTCAATGGAGATCAATGATCTTCTGCGACGCCTCAAGACGTCGGTCTCTGGGCTTGGCACCTCCGAGGCCGTATCAAGGCTGTCGAAATTCGGCACAAACACACCAGCATCGCAGTCAGGCACCTCGATACTAACAGTGTTCGTCCGCCAGTTCCGTAGCCCGCTTGTCCTGATCCTCATTTTCGCGGCCGCCGTGTCGGCCTTCGTCGGTCAGAGCCAGGAGGCTGCGATTATCGGCGCGATTGTGCTGGCTAGCTGTGTCCTGAGTTTTACCCAGGAATACGGCGCGTCACGTGCGGCAGAGGCGCTCAAAGGGCGCATTTCGCGCAAGGTCGCAATCCTGCGTGACGGCGTCGAGCGCTCGATCGGAGCCGAAAAGGTTGTGCCCGGCGATGTGATCCGTCTCTCGGCGGGAAACCTTGTTCCCGCTGATGGCATCATTCTGGATGCGCGCGATTTCAATGTCAGCGAGGCAGTCCTGACCGGCGAGACGTTTCCAGTTGTAAAAGCGCCGGGCCGGTCGGCGCCGGGCGCTTCCGTCGCACAGCGCGCCAACGCCGTCTTCGCAGGGACGTCGGTCCGCAGTGGCACCGCGACTGTGCTTGCGGTGGCAACCGGCCAGCGCACCGAGTTCGCGTCAATCGCAGCGGCCCTCGAACGACGTGTCCCGGAGACGGACTTTGCCCGCGGGATCAGGCTTTTTGGCTATCTGATGACGGAGATCATGCTGGCGATTGTCATCCTGGTGTTCTTCGCCAATCTTCTTCTCCATCGGCCGCTGATAGAATCGCTGTTGTTTTCGCTGGCGCTGGCGGTCGGCCTTACGCCAGAACTCCTTCCGGCGATTATCAGCGTGACGCTGGCTCGGGGTGCTCACGCCATGGCGGCCAATGGCGTCATCGTTCGCCGTCTCGACGCCATCGAGAATTTGGGCAGCATGGACCTGCTCTGCACCGACAAGACCGGAACGCTGACGGAAGGGATCATTCAGCTCGATGGATGGCTCGATCCCGATGGCAACTCATCGGCGGATGTCCTGCTCTGGGCGCGTCTCAACGCGACCATGCAGACCGGTTTGAAGAACCCGCTTGACGAAGCGATAGCCGGCACGCAAGGCGGGGACGCAAGGTTGACCGCCTTTGCGAAGGTCGACGAGATTCCCTACGACTTCATCCGTAAGCGCCTTTCCGTTGTCGTGCGGACCAAGGACGCCGAAGACCTCCTGATCACAAAAGGCGCAGTGCAGAATGTCCTGAACGCCTGTGGGTTTGTTCGAACCGCAAAAGGGTCACAACCCTTGGACGACACGCTTCGCGCCGCAATCGACGAGAAGTTCCGACGATGGAGCGCGGACGGCTATCGTGTCCTGGGAGTGGCAATCCGCCACATCAAAAGCCAGGGCGCCGGATCTAGGAAGGAGGAGACCGATCTGACGTTCGCTGGCTTCCTGCTCTTCCTCGATCCGCCGAAGGACGGCGTCATGGAGACGCTGGCGGCACTCGCTCACCGCGGCATTACCGTGAAGGTCATTTCGGGTGACAACCGTTACGTCACCGCGCACCTTGCTGACGCACTCGGCCTGCGGGCTGACAGGATCATGACCGGTGAAGACCTGTCGAAATTGACAAAGAGCGGACTTTTCGCAGGCGTCCAGCAGACCGATCTCTTCGTGGAGATTGACCCTAACCAGAAAGAGCGCATCGTTCAGGCTTTGCGCAGCTGTGGCCATGTTGTCGGCTATCTAGGCGACGGCATCAACGATGCGCCCGCGCTGCACGAGGCGGACATCGGCATCTCCGTCGACAGGGCTGTTGATGTCGCCCGCGAGGCCGCCGACATCGTCCTCCTCAAACAGGATCTGGACGTGCTCGTGCGCGGGATTGACGACGGCCGCAAGACGTTCGCCAACACGATGAAGTACATCTCCATCACGACCAGTGCCAATTTCGGCAACATGATCAGCATGGCCGTCGCGTCGCTGTTCCTGCCTTTCCTGCCGCTCCTGGCGGCACAAATCCTGCTCAACAATTTCCTGTCCGACATTCCTTCGCTGGCCATCGCCACCGACAATGTCGACCGGGACCAGCTGCGCCGGCCGCGCCGTTGGGACATCAGCTTCGTCAGGCGATTCATGGTCGGCTTTGGCCTGGTCAGCTCGCTGTTCGACCTTGCAACCTTCGCTTTCCTGCTGCTTCTTGCGAATGCGACGGCGGCTACGTTCCAGACAGGATGGTTCGTCGAGTCGCTGCTGACAGAACTCGCCATCGTGCTCATCGTGCGCACGCACAAGGCGTTTTGGATGAGCCGCCCCAGCCCGCTGCTTGCCTGGCTTACGCTTGCTGTCGCGCTTGTCGCGATCGCGATGCCCTACGTTCCCGTCGCCGCAAACTTCGGCTTTGTGCCTCTACCTCTGCCTGTGCTTGTCGGGCTCATCGCCATCACCGGGGTCTATCTATTGGCCTCGGAGATGACGAAGCGCTGGTTCTTCGAACATGAAAACAGACACCAGCATCGATCAAGGGCGGGGCGCGCCTTCGGCGGGACCATACCCCATTCAACCAGCATCCAATCAGAGCCGCATGGCTGAGGTCGGAAGCATGGTGGGGAATGCAGGCACTTCGCCTATCGACAATTGTCGCCAGGCTTGGAGACAGGCCTCAGCCGCCGGTGGCGGCTCTGGCCACATTCACACCCAGATCATAGACAAGCAGGCCGCCGTAGTAGGCGGTGACGGTTACAAGTGCCGCGCCTGCAACTTCGATTACCGGAACGGCGATCGCCAGTGATCCCAACTCGCGATTGCGGACCCACAATGCGAATCTGACGACCCCCCAGGTCAGAAGGGCAAATGCCGTGATTCCGCCAAGGCTTTCGTGCGTCTCCGCTATGGCGCTGCTGAAGCCGGCAGCTTCGGCATGGTCAAGCGCCAGTCCGCCGTAGAACCAGGTTCCTGTGGCGAAGACTCCTGCTGCGAGCGCAACGAAAGTGGAAATCGTGCCCACGCCCGAGCGTCTCGTCACGGCATTGCTGCTCGCAAGTGCCACGAGGTCGAGGACCACGAGCGTGTAGATGAGCACAATTGGAAAATGCACGAGGATGGGATGGATATGCTGGATTGCGATCATCAGAAAAAACTCTCCGGAGACGGGCTTGGAAATTGGCGAAGCGAAGGGGACTCGGCGTTGGAGACGAGCTGCGGGGCCTGGCGTCAATGATGCCCAGGCAAGATTAGGTCGGTGATTTCAGTCGTCTTCTCCCAAGCCGTCGTCGTCATCGGGGCTGTTCAAAGCGGCCTTGTCCGAGGTGAGACCGTCGCCGCATTCGTCGTCATCGCCCACGCCCCTGATGGCCTTGGGGCCGGTAGCATCCTGCATGGGGATAGCGTCGAGATTAATCGGTCCGGGCTGCGCGGCGGAAGACGATGCGCTGCATGAGCCTTCGTCCGATCCAGCAGCCGCCGGCGCGGCAAAGATGGTCAGGGTCCCAAGTGCTAGGAGCAAAAACAAGGAATTGCGCATGGTTTCGACGTCCTTCTCGGCGCTGCCATGATTGGCGGCCATCATGCCTTGATAGAGAACTCTTGCTTGCAGGCAGCTGAGGATGGTTGACAGCGGATTGAAAGCTTCGACGTGCGACAAGCCGAGTTCATGATGGCCAGCTTGAAGCGCCTCGCTATCTTGGGCCTGACCGCGTTTGTCCTGGTCCAGCCGGTCGGCACGCACGCCGACGAGGACGACGATGGCGACCACGACCGGGCGCGCGACCTTTATGAGCAGGGCGAAATAAAGGGCCTTGCCGATATTCTCGACATCGTACGCACGCAGGCCCCGGGCGACGTCGTCGCGGTCAAGCTCGTGCGTAGAGCCAACAAATGGGTCTACCGGTTCCAGGTCGTCGGCGCCGATGGCCGGCGAACGATCGTCGATGTGGACGCCGGTGCCGGTGTCATCCTGCGCGACGGGGAGGGAGACAGATGAAGATCCTCCTGGCTGAGGACGAGGCCCGCATAGCTGCCGATGTCGCGACTGCTCTCAGGGCATCCGGAATGGCTGTCGATGTGGTGCACGACGGCGAAACTGCCTGGTTCGCTGGCGATGTGGAGAACTATGACGCTGCCGTTCTGGATATCGGTCTCCCCAAGCTCGATGGTCTTACTGTCCTGAAGCGCTGGCGGGCCAACGGGCGCCGGTTTCCGGTTCTCATTCTGACTGCAAGGGGGATGTGGACGGAGCGTGTCGAGGGCATTAATTCCGGCGCTGACGACTATCTTCCGAAGCCCTTTGAAATGGAAGAACTGCTTGCCCGGTTGCGGGCAATCCTGCGTCGCTCGGCTGGGCAGGCGGCACCCGTGTTGAAGTCCGGGCCGTTGCTTCTTGACACCCGCCAGATGCGCATCACTCTCCGTGGGATACCCGTTTCCCTTTCGCCGCTGGAATACCGGCTCCTGGCGTTTCTGATGCATCACGCCGGGAGGGTGGTGGCGCCGACCGAACTTGCCGAACATCTGTACGATTCAGGTAACGACCGCGATCCGAACACGATCGAGGTCATTGTAGCGCGGTTGCGACGGAAGCTCGGCAGCGATGTCATCGAAACACGACGCGGGTTCGGGTATCTGATGCCCGATGATCCCGCCTGATGGGAAACTCGATCCGCTTCCGGCTGTGGTTGGCGGCAACCATCTCGATTCTTGTCGCACTCGCGATCGCCGGCGCCGGCTTGCGCTATCTGTTCGAACTTCACGTCGAGCGGCGCGTGGTGGGCGAACTAACGGTCGACCTCAACGAACTCATCGGCGCAACAACTTTCGCCAGCGATGGTCGCCTTGTTGTGACCCCGGTGCTGACCGACCCGCGGTTTGCCAATCCACTCTCCGGCTACTACTGGCAGGTGGAGGACATCGCCACCGGCAGCTTTGAGCGTTCGCGATCATTATGGGACGCCAAGCTGCTCCTCCCTGCCCGGAGCGCAAGTGGTGGGCTGCGAACCGTCGAGGAGTTCACGGGCCCGGGCGGAGAACTCAGTATTGCGGTCGAGCGTACGATCATCGATGCTGGAGGCCACTCCTTTCGTGCAATCGTGGCGGAAGATCATCGAACCGTTGAGTTGTCTGTAAGCGAATATGTTCGCGATCTCGCTCCGGCTCTCTTGATGCTCGCTGCAGTCCTAATGGCCGCGTTTTTCATCCAGATTACCATCGGCCTTGCTCCGCTGGAGACCTTGCGGGTCGCCGTCAGAAACGTGATCGCGCAGCGAATGGCACGGCTCGATGTGGTGGCACCAAGCGAGGTGCAGCCGCTCGCGGACGAAATCAATCGTCTTCTCGATGCCCAGGAAAAGGCGCTTTCGCGAGCGCGCTCGCGTGCCACGGATTTGGCGCACGGCCTCAAGACGCCACTGCAAGTCCTGTCGGCCGACATCCGAGCGTTGCGCAAGAAAGGCGAGGCGGATCTGGCTGACGAGATCGAGAAGAGCGCAGGAGCGATCCGGCGCCATGTCGAGCGGGAGCTCGCGCGCGCGCCTCGCGCCCGGCGTCTCCGGCAAGGCATCCTGCCTTGTGTCTGACGTCGTGGCTGGCGTCGTTGCAGTCGTCAAACGGACACCAAGCGGCAAGCAGCTTTCATTCAAGATGGACGTTGCGGAAGATCTAACGGCGCCAATCGACGAAGGCGACCTGTCGGAAATCCTCGGTAATCTGGTCGAGAACGCGGCACGCTATGCAAAGTCCTCAGTCCGTGTCGATGCATCGGAGGCAGCTGGAGAGGTGATTGTCACCGTCGCGGATGATGGCCAGGGTATTGCGGATACCGATCGGGAGTCCGCCTTGTCGCGTGGCGTCCAGCTCGACAGCAGGGGCGGCAGCAACGGCCTTGGCTTGGCCATCGTTTCCGACATCGTCGAAGCCTACGGCGGACGCCTTGCCATGGCTAACGCCGATCCGGGTCTGGCTGTGACCATTTCCTTGCCGCGACACGGTTGAGCATGCTTCAGGCAAAGCCCGGGAAATAGTCGACCTTTATCTTCGAGCGGCGAACGCCCATCGCCAGCAGTTTCTGACGCAGCGCCTTGACCATCGCTTGCGGGCCGGAAATGTAGAAAGTGCGCTCGAGGTAGTCGGGTATTGCCAGACGTATCAGGCGCTCGTCGATGTAGCCGGGATACTGCCCGCGCTCGCCACCGCGCGCCACAGCGTGGACCGTCATTATACCAAGTTCCTGCCTGGCCGCGCCAAGCACGTCGCGATATGCGATGTCCTGCTGTCCCTCGGTTCCGTAGAGCATGACGATCGGTCGCCGCTCCTTGCGGTCGAGGAGATATTGCAACATCGAGCGGAAAGGCGTGATGCCGATGCCCCCGGCCAGGAAAGCGATCTTGGTCTCACGTCGGGCGGGCAGCGTGAAGTTGCCGGCCAGTTGCGCGGCGTGGATCGTGCTGCCTGGCTTCATGGTCATCAGTCCGCGCTTGAAGGCGCTTGATTGCGGATAGAATTTTACGCCGAGCCGGACCGTTTCCTCCGTCGGCGCCGAGGCCACCGTGAAATAACGGCGGTTGCCGCGATTGTCGGCACGATCGAGGCCAAGCGTCCATTCAAGATATTGGCCAGCCTCAAAGGCGAGCTTGCGCGGCGACCGGAAGACGAAGTCAAAGCTATCGACGGCCGATTGCTCTATGCGTTCGAGCGTCAGCACGAAGCGGCCCTTGGGGCCTGCCGCATAGGCAAACAGGTTGCCGGCGAGCAGCGCCAGTTCGGGTGTGAAATAGAGCGGGCCGATATGGATGTTGGGAGCAAACAGAAAGCCGACGATGGCGGCAAAGGCGATACGCGGCCGCCGCATCGTCGGCGCGGTCAGTGGCTCTGTCAGCATGACGAAGGCGAAGAACAGCAGCGGTGATGAACCCAGCGTCTGGCTGAGTGCGCTACCGTATTGCGACGGCTCGGTCGTTGCCAACACCGTCGCCAGCGCCACGACAATGAAAGTCGAGACAAGATCGAGCCGGCGCAGTTTCCGGACAATGAGCATGCCGCCGAGGAGCACGAGCGGAAGCAACGCCAGGTTGCCGCCAACCCACCAAGTGGCTGGTTGGTCGAGCAGCAGCGCGGACAGCGCCACGCCCAATGCAGCCGGATTGAGAAGATGCTTCCGCCCGATGGCGAGAATGAATTTGGATGAAATCGCCCAGACGGACGCGAACACCACCGCCGCGATTCCCTTGATGTCCGTGGCGGCTACCGGATCGAGAATGAGCGCAAGGATGAGCGCGGTGATGTAAACGGACTCGTTGTTGGCCGGGACCGCAAAGACGTGCGCAAAAACCTTGTTGGTGAGCCAGCAGGCGGCCAGCGTCAAAGCCGTCGTGAAGGCGAGCGCAATCGGATCATTTGGCACGAGCTTGGCGAAGCCGAGCACGAGCGCCGCGCTGACGAGCGCCATCAGATAGTAGAGGACCAGCCGGTACATGGTCAGATGATCAAGAAATCGGTCGATGGTTTTGATCATGGCAGGCAAAGGGCTACGAACCCCGTTGTCGGTGTGGCGCGGCCATTGGTGTCTATGACATAGCCCTCCAGGCCAGGCGTCCGCTCGATGAAGAGAATGCCGTCCCGGTCCATGGCGAAGGCAGCAGTGGCGAAACGATCGGCTTCGAGCACATCGGCGCCGATGACGGTGAGGCTGACGATGTCCTGGATCGGACTGTCAATTGCATGCGGGTTATAGATGTGTTGTCCCCGGACATAGGTTCCGGAGGTCGCCAGTCCGCGACCACGGGGATAGACGATTTTTACGATCTCTTGGGCGTTGAAGGGGTTGCGGATGCCGACGCTCCAGTCATGGCCCGAGGCATTCTTGCCGCTGGACTGGACGTCGCCTCCCGCCTCGATGAAGAAATCTCTGATGCCGGCTCTCTGAACGATGGCTGCCGCGTTGCGGATTGCCCAGCCCTTGACAATGCCAGATGGATCGAGCGACCCGTCGGGCTTGCGAATATCGAAGTATCCGTCGGTCTCGTCTTTCGTCTGCTGCGCGAGAGCAAACACTTCGGTCATCTCGCCGCTCCACTCTACGACGGGCACGTCGCCGCGGTTGATGGCCGTGATTTCGCTATCGGCCCGATATGTGCTGAAGCGCCGGTCGATATGCTCGAAATAGCCGAAGACCGTCTCGATCAGCTCACCGCTCGACGCGCCGCCGATGTCGACCGTAATGGGCATTCCCATCAAAACACACGTTTCACGCATGGACCTAGGACGACGCCTTCATCAGCGCGCCCCGCAGCGACTGGATGAAGGCCCTGCTGGTCAGCGTCGCGCCTGAAATAATGTCGACATGCGCGCTTTGGGCGCTGATCGCTTCGTCGCGTAGCATAGGCAGCGCTTGCCTGTTGATGTTGATGGAGGTGCGGCGGTCGGATGGGTATTTCAGCACCTTCAGCGCCGTAAGCTGCCCACCCTGTACCAGGGCTTGAATCTGGATGATGCCGTAATAGGCATCGGCGGGCGGGCCAGTGTAGACGCCGTCGGCATAGCCGCGTGAGGCGACCTCCATACCCACCGGGGCAAAGCGTGCAGGCGCGTCCGGATATGCCGGCCTTGGCTGCGGGACTGGTATGTAGACGGCCGGAGTCACCGCGAATGAAGGGGATGATGACGCAGGATCGGTCACAGCCGGCGCTACTGGCTGCTCCGGTGGCGCCGGCGAGGGTTGTGGCGCTACTGTAACCGCTGTCTGCTTGATTGGATCATGTGACCGCTTGGCGGCTACTGCTATTCCCGCCGTCGTTTCCCTTGCAATCGGGAACCTTGTTCTGAACTGGGGTGAGGGCACCGGCAACGTCCGGAACACCGGCGCCGTTGCGGCGGCCGCCTCTGTTGCGTCTGCCGGCAGCGCCGAACCAAGCACATCGTCAGCTGGCCGCTTGTCGGCCTGATCCAAGACATAGGAGCCGGAGGCGGCGATCACCAAAAGTGACAGGGCAATCTGTTTCATCGGAATTGTGCTTCCACATTGAGCCTTGCAGAGGCGACCCATCTGGTACGCTTCGGATGCAATATCCCACAACCAAGCTGACAACTGGCTGTCAGCCGAGGTCGGGCTGCGAGGCGCCGTGAAAGCTCAAGGGAACGGCAAATTGACTTGTCCCGACGGCGGCGCCGAGCACTGGGCCGTCGCCGCTTCGCTGATCGAGACCTGCAAGCTGAACTTCGAGCCGCTCGGCTACCTCGCCGACGTGCTCGCCAGGATCGTCAACGGCCACCCAAACAGCCAGATCGACGAGCTTCTGCCCTGGGCCTACATCGCCGCTCCCGGGCTTAAGGCCGTGGCCTGAGAACACCGCTTAGGTCGGGCTTGCCGATACGCAGGCTGCGGTCGGGTACAAAGTCTCAGCGCCGCTGGTGAGCCGTTCAGGCGACTAGCGTCTTCCCGTAATATTTTCGAATGCTTCCCCATCCTATTCGCGATGCGTTCAGGGCTTCAGGCGAGTTGAGCGAGGATATTGTCGACGACGCTTGGGACCGTACCCGCCGTGTCGATATCGATGCCGACGGGAAGAAATTCCCGGGTATGATGGTTGCGCAGTACCAGCCGCCGCTCGGCCGGATCGAAACCTGGCTCATTCGGTCGCCCATCTAATCGTCGGTTCAAAGTCTCAACGTCTACGTCGAGCACAAAGACCTTGTCGAATAAGTCCAGGAATTTATGGAAATTGCGCGATCCGCCGCAGAAGAAGGTGGCAGGATGGGTCGTGTCGGCAGCAATGGCCCGGACCTTGTCGACGGGCCAAATCCAGTGCGCATATGCCCAAACGATGCGATCCTCGCCTTCGGGTGGTCCTGGCAATGCCTTGCCTGTTTCAGGGTCGCCGACATAGGCCAGGACCCGGTCACCGTGGACGACATGATAACCCCGCCGCTCCAGTTCGGTAGCGACAGACGTTTTTCCAGTGCCGGAACCGCCTTCGATCAGATAATTCTTGATTCCCATAGGCCCGCTTATCATGTCGTTCAATCCGGCGAGAAGAAGCTCTCGCTCAACCGACCGCTTCAGCTAATCAGGGCAGCAATCGGTCTGCGGATCAATGGCGAGCGTAACGTAGGAGCGGAACATCGGTTACGGTGGAAGTGAGGGGCACTTCTGATCGTTAGCTCGCGCCCAGCGCCGCCCCGATTGACGACCATTCAAAAGCTAACTCGGTCGCAACGGCAGCTTTGCATCCATGAGCGGTCATTCGCCGCTTGTGCTAGGGCTGCTGGCTCAGGAAAGCTGCCGGCCTCAGAAACGGAAAGAAGTTACGATAGACCCGCACGCCGGGAGCCCTCTCTGATTGCGGCAATGGCCACTGGATTGGTGACCGGGTACGTGTTGATGAACAGTTCGGGAGTGAAGCTCGGGAACTCGTCCTTCAGTCGCGCAGCCATCTTGGTGGCCCGCAGGGTTTCACCAAGCATCGCATGAGCCATTGCAATGAACAGAAGCGTGGCGGGCGAGTCGGACGGGGACCGACGCAGGCCAACCAACGATTCCCGGTACAGGCCAAGGACAAAGCAGCAGCGCCCCAACATTCCAAAGTACCACGGAACATTAGGATTTAGCCGGATCGCTAGCTTGGCCAATTCGTAGCCATGCTTGGCGTCGCTCCCAACAAGAGCCAAGCTTCCTGCAAGCAAGGCAAGTATGTCAGCGTTGTTTGGGGACGACGCCAAGACGCGGTCATGTTCTTCGACAGCAGCGTCGATATCGCCCTGCAAAGCCCGAAGATCAGCGAGCATTATTCGTGCGTAAATATCGGCCGGATCGAGGGCCAGCGCTTGCTTGACACATGCGCTCCAGCTCTCAATAGAGACAGAAACATCATCGGAAAACCCGTTGCAAGCATCCACAGCATGCGCAAGAGCCAGCGCGGTCCAGGCTCTTGCAAGGCCCGGATCAAGTCGATTGCACGCGTCAGTAGCCGTATCCCTTCCTTGTTCGAATCTCGGGTGAAAAGGTGCTTCTGCTCAAGGCCAAGCAGGTAGCAATCATAGGCTTGCAAACTTGTTGGTGGCCTCCGACGCACTGCATCGCGTCGCAGGTTGGCGAGTTGACCGTGGCAAGTAGCAACGACATTGATGACGTTTTCGGTCACGCTGTCCAGCATCGCAAACAGGTTTTCTGCGGACCGATCATAACGCGCTGTCCAAACATCAACCCCTGTGCGGGAGTCGACGAGTTGCACCCAGATGCGTACCCGCTGGCCCTCCGCTTGCACGGTTCCTTCCATCACATAGTCGGCACTCAACTCTCGTCCGATGGATCGAACATCATCGCGCCGCTCCTTGTATGAGAGCATTGTCTGGCGGGCTATCACGCCCAAGTCGGGGTAACGGGCGAGATCAACGATGATGTCCGCCGACAACCCTTCCGCGATACGCGTCCAGCGTTCTTCTCCACCGAGGTTGTCAAACGGGAGAACTGCGACGACAGGCGGCCCCCACCGGTCTGTCGAAGGGCGTTCGAATGGTGACTGGTCGAGTTCTTGGAGGCGGCGATCCGCAAGCAACGCAGCGAGGGCCACTTTGCTGCGAACGTCGAGTTTCCGATAGATCGGCGACAGATGGGTCCGAACCGTGGCCGGCGCTATGAAGAACATCTCGCCGATTTCACGATATGTCATCCCCTCAGCGAACTTTGCCGCTATCATCCGCTCCCGGTTCGTCAGAACGGTCAAGGGATTGTCTACGACTCTAAGCATTGACTTCAACCTCGAACCGCAAGCCAGATCTAGCGAGGGCAAAAAGTACTACAAATGTGGGGTCGAAAACACCGCATTTGTGTGGTTCCGTCTAGCGGCCAGCGGCCCTAGCGATGCCGAAGGAGGAGCGACGCTCGTTCCCCAGGGAACAGCGAGCACAATGGCAGCAGGCCAGTTCCGTTTTGGGCTTTTGAAAATCGGCGAGACAGAAAGGTTGAAGGTACCGAGGCTCAACATCTCCACTTCTCCGCCCTGGCGCCGTGATTGGACCGGTCTAGGTTACATGCTCAACCGGACCAAGACCTGGTCTGGCGGGAACAGACGCTTAGAATCATCCTCAAGCAAATGACCGCCGAATTGTCTGACGAATTGATCATGCCCAGTAACCTCTTAGCTAGTGCGAGACGGGCCCCGGCACTTACCAGGTCAGGGCTGCGGGCCGATCTCGCCCGATGAGCCTCTTTCTTTTCGAGATATCGAACAAGTTCGATGTCGTGGCGTGTCGTCGCGCTGTTCGCCGCATCGCGCCGGCGTTCGTCATACCAGATCGGCCAATCAGTGAGGCTTCCGTCTCGCACAGCATTCTCCCGCGGTCAAAGTCCAGTGCGAGCATCTAACCTGGGCGCCGTGATTAGGGCGTGGTAGCTGGCGTGATCAGATCGTGAAAAAGACAGTGCAAGACAGTTCGCGATTGAAAATAGAGGCGATTCCGGGAAGGATTGCGGCGAGCCAATGGCAGGGGGTGCCCGATGACCGGGCCTCATCTTCATCTGCTGGGCGGTTTTGATTTTGCCGGCCCCGCCGCAACGCCGACGGTATTCAGCCGCAAGGCGCGGGCAATCGTGGCCTACCTTGCGCTGCAAGCGGGGCATCCGCAGTCGCGAGAGAAGCTTGCTGCTCTGCTCTGGGGCGCGAACGGCGAGGCGCAGGGCCGCATTAGTCTGAGGCAAGCAGTTTCGGCAATCAGGAAAGCGATAGCAGCTTCAGGCGGCGGCCGGCTCGTGACGGAAGGCGCGAATATCGCACTTAACCTCGACGAATTCGATTTTGACGTCGCAAGGTTCGAGGTGCTGGCAGGGGGTACCGCGCCGGATGACCTTGAACGGGCGATTGAAATCTACCGGGGCGACCTGCTGGATGGCCTCAGCGTTCGGGAAGAGCCTTTCGAAGACTGGTTGCGGGTCGAGCGCGAGCGCCTGCGGATGAAGGCCGTTGAAGCGCTGGATAGGCTGGTCGAACATTACGCAACATCGGACGACTCTGCCTCATGCATCCGCGCGGCGGTGCGTCTGCTGTCGATGGAGCCGCTGCGAGAGGACGCTCATCGCGCCTTAATGCATAGCTATGCCGCGCGAGGGCGAATAAGCCTCGCGCTTAAGCAGTACGAACTTTGCCGAGATGCGTTGCAGCGCGACCTGGGGCTGACGCCAGAACCGGAAACGCGAACACTGTACGAGGAATTGCGGGTGCGGCGTGCCGGATCCCGTTCGCCGCAGGCAGTTCCAAACCTGGGGCAATCGCGAAAATCCGGGTCAGAAATAGCGATCGCGGGCGAGTCCGGGAGGCCGCCAACCCGATATGTCAAATCGGCTGGCGTCAATATCGCTTACCAGGTGACTGGCGACGGACCCGTTGATGTCGTCTACGTCCCCGGCTGGGTCTCCAATTTGGATCTGGCTTGGGGATCGCCGCGGCTCGCGCATGTGTTCAAGCGGATCGGCAGCTTCTCGCGCCTGATCCGCATTGACAAGCGCGGCACCGGTTTGTCCGACCGCAATGTCGGTCTGCCGACGTTGGAGGAGCGGATGGAGGATGTCCGAGCCGTGCTTGACGCGACGGGCTCCGAGCGCACTGTTCTGTTCGCCAGTTCTGAGGGCGGCCCGATGTGCATGCTTTTCGCCGCGACATATCCTGAGCGAACCGCCGCGCTGGTGTTGACTGGCGCTTATGCCAGAGGCACATGGTCTAAGGATTATCCTTGGGCGAGAACCGTACAGCAGGTCGACGACGACATAGCCGCAGTCGAAAGCCAATGGGGCCAGGCCGCAGATATGCGGAACGCGGCGCCGAGCCTGACCGAAAATATTCTCGAGCGCGAGTGGTTTGCAGCCTATCTACGGAACTCGGCGTCTCCTGCGGATGCCATCGCCCTCTGGCGCTGGGGCACCGAGATCGACGTGCGCGCTATCCTACCGGCGATCCACGTTCCGACTCTTATCGTGCAAAGGACCGGCGATCGTTGGGTGAGACCAGAAGAAGGACGCTATCTTGCCGCGCATATCGAAGGCGCCAAGTATGTTGAACTTGCCGGAAAGGATCATGTCATTTGGGGCGAGGATAGTGACCGCCTAGTCGACGAGATCAGGACTTTTGTCGCGGGCGCCCTGCCTTGGGCACCCGGCGAGCGGCTGCTGGTGTCGGCGTTGTCGCTCGCGGTCAAGGATATCGCATATGGTCACGATCCACTTGAGCGGAATGCGGAACTGATCCGCGAGGAATTGCTGCATGCTGCGGGTCAGGAGATAGGGCGCTCACCCGGCCTACTGCTTGCGGTATTCCAGCGGCCCACCCGGTCAATCCAATGTGCGTTCGCCATCGGCAAGCGCCTGAGGAAGCTAGGCGTCGAGGTTCGCGCAGCAGTCCATGTCGGCGAGTGCGAGGTGCGCGGAAAGGAATTCTCCGGCATAGCCATTGAGGTAGCGTCACGACTGCTCGATCATGCGCGACCAAGAGAGGTCGTTGTTTCCCGAACGGTGCGCGACTTGGTCGTCGGCTCCGGCCTGGTGTTCGATGAGCGTGGAGAGATGACGGCGAGCGGCTTGCCAGGTACGCTCTCGTTTCTATCCGTCGCCCAAAAGATCTGACAATTCGGCTATCTTGAACTGCACAATCACGACGCCGACCGCGGCCGAGAAAACCGGCGAGAAGGCTCGTTTGCGCCGGCTTGCCCATTGGTTGGTATTCGCGGAACGACCGCTTTCTCCCCGCAGCTGGCCCGGAGCGGCGTGCTGCAGCAGTGGAATTGGTGAAAGCATCGCTGGTGCTCGAAAGCTGAACCGACCGAGCGGACGCAGAGCAACAGCGGGAACCGAGCCAAGGTAGGAAAGCGCCCGAAACGATTGGACTTGCGCACCGCCTTATCTGGCATTTGCAGGAACTGCGCTTTGTTGGCGGGTTCATCGGACGCGGATCTCATACTATGATGACGGAGCCGCCACGGAAACATTCCACTTCGGACGGAGCTTGATCGAAGCCTGTTTGATCGAGCAGCCGGCGCATGGTCAAAGCGTTGCCGGGCGCAAAGCCTTCATAGTCGTTGTTGAAATAAACCCAGGCTCTCCGCGCGCCGCTGTTCTTGATCCTCTCGGCCCATTCGGCTAACTCGCCTTCGGAATAGTCGTGCCTGTACCAGCGCTCCGGACCGTGCATTCGGAGGTAAATATCGTTGGCTGTGCGAACCAGAACGTCCGGAAGCCGTGGACCGCTGCAGGAACAGAATATCGTGCCGCTCTCGCGGAAGGCGGAATAGACGGTCTCGTTCCACCAGCTGGCATGACGAAATTCCACAACGTTGCGTCGCGTGTGGTCGAGCTGGCTCAGAATGGCGCGGAGCCTCTCCTCGGTGAAGCGATAGCTTGGCGGAAGCTGGAAGAGAAAGCACCCCATCCGCTTGCCAAGGATATCGCCGATCAGTCCAAAATCTTTTACCAGGGTTTCGGTATCCCCGAATCTCTTGACGTGCGTGATCAGCTCACAGACTTTTATGGTGTAAACGAACGCCCGCGTTCCGGGCTGACGAAGCCAGGTTTTCACATTCGCGACGGTCGGCCAGGAATAGAAGGATGCGTTTATTTCGACGGTGTCGAACTGCTGCGCATAATGAGTGAACCATTCGGAGGTTGGCATCTCAGCCGGATAGAACTTTCCGCGCCATTTCCAGTAGAACCATCCGGAGCAGCCGACATAGGCGGAGTTCGCCAACTCGGTCGAATGGCGGCCGGGCCCTTTGCCCGCCAGGCGTGCGAGGTGCATTTTTTCCGCGCGCCCCACGTTCTCTGCGCGCTGCTTTTCGCGGCGTAGCCTGCGGCGCTTACGTCGCTCGTCAACGCCTATGTCTTTCCTGGGAACGTTGATGTCCATTGCATAATCTCTGTCCGTCTTAACGGCGATCAGAGCCAATCGCTCCTTAGGCGAAGTGCATTGGCGCGGTCCTTTGTCCGCCCGCCATCGAGGCAGCGCAACTCGGCGATCCAGAGGAAATGGGCGGAAGCGCTCAGCGCTTACCGAAATGCTTTCCAGATGTCGAAAAGCGGACCGCTGCCACCGTAGACGGGATCCTGTCGTGGTTTAGCGACCTTGAAAATGGTTTTGACGGCGTCGGCATGGTCCTCGCTCCTAGAACATTCATCGTATGTGCCGTTGGGCGGGTAGGCGCCGACCACGAGAAAGTCTTCGCTCGCCGCGAGGCACTGGTGACCAGTGCCTGCTGGCAAAATAGCGACGTCTGCCGCCTTGATGGTGAGCGTGCGGCCGCGCTTGCCTCCGAACTGCACCTTTGCCGATCCGCGAGCGACGCCAAGAACCTCATGTATGCGGGAATGGTAATGGGCATAATCGTAGATGCCGTTTCGCCAGGACCCCTTCCAGTTGTTGCGCTCGAAGAGCTCCTCGAAGATTGCGGCCGGATCGAATTCGGCAGGCAGTTTCACGACGCCGCGATAGACGACCAACGGCCAGTGGGGATGATTGGGGATGATGCCGTCGTCCTCGAAGCGGAATGCATTGGCCTTGCGCTGGCGCACCAGCCGACCGAGCTCGTCGCTTGAGGGTCGTTGCCAGCCGGTGATCTTCTCGACGAATATCTTGCCGCGCTCGAGTATGGGCATCATGTTCCTCCCGCCGGTGCGTCCACGGGGTTGAGACGACCAACGGCCGGCCCGTTGAGCACGGTGCCGTCGGGAGCAAAGTGGGAGCCATGACAGCAGCAGTCCCAGCACTGCTCGGTGGAATTCCAGGCCACTTCGCATCCAGAATGCGTGCAGACGGCGGAATTCAGATGGAGCTTTCCAGCCATATCGCGGCAGGCTGCGATCTTGCGCAGTCCGTCCCGCAGGACCCCGCCTTGGCCAGGCGCAAGCTCGGCCAGTGACTTCAAGTCACCCGGAAGCAAATAGCCGGCGAGATTTTTGACCGCGGACAGGTTTTCACGAACATAATTGATCACGCCGGAGGGCGTGTTGCGCGACGGGTCGTAGACCGCGGCCCACGGGTTCTCCTCGCCCGAAATCATATCCTTCACCAGCAAGCCGGACAGCGCGCCATGCGTTATTCCTTGGCCGGAATCGCCGGTGACGACATAGACCGACTTGCTGCCGGGATTGAGGCCGATGAAGGCGCAATAGTCGATGGTGTCCAGAACCTGCCCCGACCAGCGCGTGACCTCTTTGCCCAAGCTTGGCACGAGCGCTCTTATCCAGGCCTCGATTGCCTCGAAACGAATGTCGCCGTCGTCGGATTCGCCGGATTTGTGGTCGGCTCCGCCTGCGATCAGATAGTCAACCGAGCCGGGACCGGGATTCATTCGGACGTAGTGGTAAGGATCGCCCGTGTCCCAGAACAACGCATCGGGGAGCGTACCCTTCGGCAATGTGAAAGCAATCGCGTAGGTCCGGTAGGGCGACATCTTGGTGTGCAGCTGAAAACGATCGTTGATCGGCGAGTTCGTGGCGACGACGGCCGATCCCGCTTCAATCACGCCGCCGTTCTCCGTGGAGACGCGCACGCCGTCCTCAGGCAGTTCCTCGACGGAGGTAGCGGCGCTGTCGGCGAAAATGAGGGAGCCGCTTTCGCGGATCGATCCCGCAAGCCCACGCAGATATCGCAACGGATGGAAAGTCGCCTGGTTGGGGTAGCACAGGACCGGCGCCTCCTCGAAACCCTTGAGCGGCAAGCCAGTTACCAGTTCGACAGCGGCCCCGACCTTTCGTGCCGCATCGAATTCTTGCTGGCGTTGATAGCGGGCGTCCTTGGGGTCGATACCCATCGCCGGAAACAGAAACGCGTCCAACCTGCGAAAATTGCAGTCGATCCGTAACTCCGAGACGTTTTCCTCGATGCGGGCGACGGCGGCCTCCTGACTTTGCTGGAAGAGCCTTGCAACGTCTTCACCCCGCAGGTTGATCAACGCGCTGAGCCCATCGTCACAGATCGGCGCCAGATGCGCCGTGGTTCGCGACGTCATACCGCCGGCGATCGTTCCGCGATCGATGACGATGACCTTCTGGCCGATGTTGGCCAGTTCGTGAGCGATCGACAGTCCGGCGATCCCCGCTCCTATGATGACTGTGTCACAGCTCTTCTTGCCCGAGAATTTCGGCGCATCGGGATAGACGTCGACCTTCATCCAAAGGGATCGGGTGAGTTCAGCGCGCGCGTTCATGCAAGCGTCCCCGAGCGCATCGATCAAGTCGACGCCTTCTCGTTGACTTTCCGTTCGGCGATGGTGGTGAGTTTCTTGTCGGCCGCCTTTTCCTCGTTGAGGGTCGCAGTGAGAAGTCGGGCGACGGCTTCGTTGCCGCTCTGCTCCGCCCACGCAATCAGAGTTCCGTAGCGGGTAATCTCATAATGCTCGACGGCCTGTGCGGCGGCAATCAGGGCGGCGTCGAGCACTTTCTTCTCGGCAACCTCGCCTGCGATCCCGTTGGCTTCCTTGATGATGCCATCGATCGCCGGGCAGGTCGTCCCCTTCGGGTTTTCACCGATAAGCTCGAAGGCTTGCTCCAGCCGTTGGACGTGCTTTTGCGTCTCGGCGAGGTGGGCTCTGAAAGCCGCCGTCAAATCCCGGTTGGTGGCCTTTTCAACCATATCGGGGAGCGCCTTCAGAATCTGTTTTTCAGCATAGTAGATGTCCTGCAAAACGTGCAGGAACAGATCGTCCATCGTCTTGATGTCCTTCGTAAACAGGCCCATAGCGCGCTCCCAATCTCCATTGCCGAAAGATCTTTGGAGAACGCGTGGCGTGACCGCCAGTTCCGGCCGCCAGCAGCAGGCCAGCCGCGCAGGTATGAATTTCGCCGCGGGACTCTGGTGTGGCGAAGTCGCCGGAACGAATGCCGTCGGCTTGTGGGTCAAGGTCAAACGCGGCCTTGTGCCTTCCATGCGAGCGGCGACAAGTATTGTGCTGATCGGCACCTATTGGAATTCGCTACTGAATGAAGCGAGATACCTCGGCGCGCCACCAGGTGTTGGCCGTCGGCGGGCTGGCGATCTAATGCCCCTCATTACCAAATGCGAATGAATGCGGCAGCGCCAAACGTTAGAACTACGCTTGAGAGGCCGCTTGAACTGATGATTATCTTGGCCTGCTTGAGCGTCGGGCCATATTTTTTTCTGGCCCAGACCTCAGCGTCATAGCTGACAGGCCGTTTCTCTATCGGCTTGCTCATCCATCGCTCCCGGAATTCGAAAGCGGTCACAGTAGCCACTGAGCCGCCAAACCAACGACGCATAGCGTCATGGCTACGGTCGAGAGCCACCCCAGGGAACGGAGCCACCCTCGTATGGGGAAGTCTCCCATCGGCCAGCCATAAGCATCATTACGACCATCACCGGCACCGCGCAGGTGCCGTTGATTACGGCGCTCCAATAAAGCGCCTTGATCGGGTCGATTGGCGTGAACATGATGCCGGTGCCAAGAGCCGCGGCCATGGTAAGCGTCCCATAGAAGGCCACTGCCTCCTTCGGTTCACGGGCCAGGCCAACCTTCCAGTGTAGGGCCTCGCCGACTGCGAAGGCGGCCGATGCCGCGAGCACCGGAACGGCCAGTAACCCGGTACCGATGATTCCGGCCGCAAAGATGATGAAGGCGAATTTGCCGGCCACCGGTTCCAATGCCTTCGCCGCGTCCGTGGAAGAGGAGATATCGGTTACCCCTGCCTTGTTGAGCGTCGCAGCAGTGGTGAAGATGATGGCGATGGCAATAAGGTTGGACAGGGCCATCCCAACCAGTGTGTCAGCGCGAATCCGCCCGAACGCCTTTCGAGCCTGCCACGGTGCCCATTTCAGGGGCTTGGCGGAAGGATCGAGCTTTTCCTCCTCGACCTCTTGCGAAGCCTGCCAGAAAAACAGGTAGGGTGAAATTGTTGTGCCCAAGATGGCAAGCAGCGTCGTGAAGAACGTGCCGTTCCATTCGACGTGCGGAATCAACACCCCCTTTGCCGCTTCGCCCCACGGAACGTTTGCAGCGAACATCGCCACGACATAGGCGAACAGGCTAAGCGTGGTCCATTTAAGGATTTTCACGTAACGGCTGTATTTGAGGAACACGATTGCCGCCACGCTGACCAGCGCAAACCCCAGGACATAGACCGAGCTAGGCCCTCCGATCAGAAGGTTGAGCGCATCAGCCATCGCGCTTAAGTCGGCACCAATGTTGATCACATTGGCGGAAAATAGCAGGACAACCAAAAGATAAAGCAGGGGGGCAGGGTAATAGCGAGAAAGGTTGCCCGAGATGCCTTTGCCCGTGGTGCGACCTATCCGAGCCGCAATCTCCTGGATCGCCGCCATAAGAGGAAAAATAAAGAGCATGGTCCAGCCGATGTTGAACCCGAGTTGGGCTCCGGCCTGGCTGTACGTGCCTATCCCTGAGGGGTCGTCATCGGAGGCGCCGGTGATGAAGCCGGGGCCAATAATGCGGAGGAAACGTTGAAATGGCCCTTTGGCAACCGTGTTGCTTTGCTCTCGCTCAATTTCCGAGCTGACATCGGTCATTGCTTGGGCCGTGCAATGCAAAGAGCGGCAGCCACGGCACTTATTGCAGCCAGCACCGGCCCGATCCCTACCGGTTCGAAAGTTGGTCCAAAAATCTCAAGCCGCACGTTTTTGAATGTCGAGCTGTGAGTCACATGCCACCATCGCTTTGGAAGTTATGGAGCCTTCGGTTCAACGATGAGGAGACACGGCGGTTCCAAATGGAGTGGGTCTTGACGACAACCGTAGTGTGGCGGTTACGCTCCCATGATCGTAGGAGACGACCGTGTCGTGGCGGTGGTGGAGGCGCCGGCCGTCATTGATACAATGGCAGTGCGATCTGGATGATGGCGATCATGCGCCTTGACGATGACATTGTGCGTCGGCGCCAGGTGCGACCAGGCCTCTCGCCTAGCAACCTGAATGCCCCAGTCTTGTTCCGGAGCGGCCAGCGAGCCTGAGCTTCAAAGGAGTGTTATCGTCCAGTAGCGGACCACAATATTTTCCTGCCGAAAGACATGCTCCAGGTCGCCCTGTCGGCGCCGCCAATCTGAAACATCCATGCTTGGCGTCATCACCTCGAAGATGACGATATCGTCCCTGTCTGTTTTTCCGCGGTCGTTCCAAAGACCCTCCGCAGGCGCCTGGAGATAGGCCGTCACGCCATCGAAGCGACCCGCCAGTTCTTCTTTCAGGCGGTCGAAATCTCTTCGGGGGTACGGTTGACCCTGGTTGTCTGATAGAGGCAACAGGATTTGGATGAGATACATCTTAGTCACCGCTATGCTGCGGACACCAGGAGAAGACTGATCTGCGAGGTCAGGCCAGCCCCTCTGACCGCGTCTCTTCGACACGCGAGGGACATCAGACAGGACGAGGGTCGCTGATATCTTCAGAGCTATGACGGACTTCGTCGGCTAATCTCAAGGCCCGCTTCTGTCACCGGATGACCAAAGCGCCCGCCGTGGACGACGAGCGCTTCGGGTAGTTCTTTACTTGCTGATGACTATCCGTTGCTTATCGCGGTTTTGGGCGTAAGTGGCCTTGTCGTAGGCAGTCTGCGCCTCCAGCTGCTCCTTGGTGAAGTTCGTGTACAAATAGCGGTTGCCGTTCTTGTCGGTCATGAACTTGAGGTTCTCCATGCCGACGGCGACCTTCTTTTCGCCAATGCCCAGGAAGCCGCCTACATCAACGATTATCGAGTCGACCTTCTTGTCGCCTGTCAGGATCACGTCGCCGATCTCGCCGACCTTCGCATCATCTGCGCCATAGACGTTGGTTCCGATCAGATTTGCCGCGCTGATTTTGTCTGACGGCATTTCGGTCAAGCTCGACTTGTCGATCGAGGCCGTCGCAGTCGTATCGGTTTTGGCAGTTGTCGCTTGAGTGTCCGCCGTGCTTTTGGTCGGCTGGGTCGTCGAGGCTGCCGCAGGATCGTAGGCCGTCGTATCGAAATTAGGCTGAGCATTAAGCTCATCCTTGGTCGTCTTTGCGACCAGCCAGCGATCGCCGTTCTTGTTGATCCATTCAAGCTTGTTGAAATCGTAGGCGACATTTTTTTCGCCCACGCCGAGGAAACCGCCGACGCCAATGACGACGAGTTTGGCGTTCCCGTTCTTGTCGAGGACGATGTCATTAACATCGCCGATCTTCGTCGCGTCATCTGCGGTGCTGTCGTAAACCGCGGCTCCCATGATCTTGGAGACGAGCTTGCCATCCGTGACCGGAGCAACGACCTCCGTCTGGGCAGCGGGTTTGGCGGTATTTGCGGCGTAAGCACCGGCGGTGCACAGCACCGTCGACATGAGAGCGGCCGTGGCCACCGTAGCCAGTATCTTGCGGACCATGTGAAATTCCTCCTGTTGCCTTGGTTGATTGACCGTCGGATCTGCCAACGTCATTTCTACCAACGAAAACAAAGGCCCTACGTTCCGGGAGTGGGTCCATGATCCTACCGGCATAGACTGAAGCCTCACGCAGAACCTGATGCTACATCGGGCGTGAGGGGCGCGGATATGTTTCCGGCAAGGAGCCCGGCCGCGGATCGCGTTCCAGGCAGCGCATCGTGCTAGACCGCCGCTCGTTACGCGGCTCTAGGGCTCTTCGCAGGCGAGTGACGGTTGCCGCCGTTGCGGGCGGACTTGCGCTTTGAAAGATGCGCAAGCACAGCCGTCAAACCCATGGCGTTCAGAACCCGATCTCTGGGGATACCTCCCTTGCGGGCCATTTCGACCCCCCAATGCACGTGGTCGAGTTCGCGGATTGAATGGGCGTCCGGATTGATGCTGAAGATGCAGCCGTAGTCGAGGGCTTTCTGATGCCAGCGCCAGTCGAGATCGAGCCGCCAGGGATGCGCGTTGATTTCGACAGCGACACCATATTTCGCGCACGCTCTGAGGACCTTGTCGACGTCGAGCTCGTAGCCGGGACGACGCAACAATTGGCGACCGGTCATGTGCCCGATAATTGTCGTCAGGGGGTTCGCGATTGCCTCAATGATACGGTCCGTCTGCTCCTTCTTCGGCAACTTGAAGCCGCTGTGCACGCTCGCGACAACGAAATCGAACTGCTTCAAGACGTGGTCCGGATAATCCAATGAGCCGTCGGCGAGGATGTCTGCCTCAATGCCCTTCAGGACACGGAATTTTCCGCCATACCTCTTGTTCAGCCGATCTGCTTCACGGTGCTGCTCGGCAATCTCCTGCAGTGTGAGGCCGCCCGCGTAGTGGGCAGACTGCGAATGGTCGGCGACACCAAAGTAGTCGAACCCGCGCTTGCGCGTCGCTTCAGCCATTGCCTCTAGCGTTTCGGTGCCATCGGATGCGGTCGTGTGAGAATGCAGGATACCATGCAGATCTTCATCCCGGACGAGGGTAGGGAGTTGCCGCCGCGCTGCCCGCTCAATCTCATCCCTGCCTTCGCGCAGTTCAGGTTCGATGAACTGCAGGTCCAACGCTCCGTAGATTTCCTCCTCTGTCGCTGATGCGATCAGCTTTCTCCCGCGGTAGAGCCCATCCGCCTTGAGGGCGAACCCTCTTTCGGCCGCGTACATCTTCAACTGCGCAAGATGGGCCGCCGAACCCGTAGTTTCGAGGAGGCTCGCGCCAAAGTGCTTCTTGTCCGTGACGACAAGCCTGAGCGTGGACTGCTCGATTGCGGTCCGCTTCTTGCCCAGCGCGACCAGCGCGAGGTCAGCAACAAGTTCGCAACCGCGCCGGAAATCACCGGCGATTTCCACACGCGATAATTCGGGATGCTCTTGCTTCACCGATAGGATTGCATGCTCAAGGAGTGCGGCGACCTTGTGCAGGTGAAGCTGTGTTTCGCCGCTTCGAACGATAGCCAGGTTTTGCAGGATTTTTGTCTGAAGTGAAGCACCAAGGCCTTTGACAGGCCGGATGCGATCTGCCTTTGCCGCGGCTTCGAGCTCGGCCAACGAGTTCACACCGAGCGCCTGATGGAGCTTCAGGATCTTGTCAGGCCGCAGGCCAGGTATTGTAAAAAGCTCCATCACACCTGCCGGCACCTCCTCGCGCAGCGTCTCAAGGCGTGGATGCGTACCCGTTTCATGGAGCTTTCGCACAATGTCCGCGATCGCGTCCCCGATTCCCGGGATTCTGGTGAGGGCGCCCGCGGCGATGATCCGATCAAGCGGCTGCGACAACGCAGCCAGACTATCGGCCGCGCGCAAGTAAGCCTTGGTGCGATAGGGATTGTCTCCGCGCAGCGACGTGCGATGTGCGTATTCCCTAAGCAGACTGGCGACTGTCCGCGGATCGGTTTTGGCCATGGTCAAGGCAAACGGGGCCAATCTCCGCAGGTTCCAATCGGGGCAAGGCAGCGAAGCCCCCAATCCAGCCTCGCTTGCCTTTCGCGGAGTGGGGCTACAGATCCGGCAATGATTGGTCGGCTCGACCCCATCCCGCCAGAGATTTGCTAACTGCGCGTTTCTTCAATTCAGGAGCATCGCCGACGTGGAAATGCGAGGGCGCATCAATCGTCTTCATCTCCGCCCAGGCGATCGGCGCCGCGACCGGAGCGCCAGGTCGGGACCTCGCGCTATAAGGCATGATTGCGGTCGCCCCACGCTGGTTGCGCAAATAGTCGACAAAGATGCGACCCTTGCGGCGGGCCTTCGACAACGCGGCCGTGAAGTGAGAGGGATCGCTTTGAGCGACCGCTTGAGCGAGGCGATGCGCAAAGTCTTTCACTTGCGGCCACTCGGCCTGTGGGGTGAGCGGCGCGATCACATGCACTCCTTTGCCTCCCGTCAGCATCGGGAACGTCGTAAGTCCCAGCGATTTCAAAATATCACGAAACTGGAAAGCGGCGGCGCGGACGGCTTCGAAATCGAGACCCTCATCCGGGTCCAGATCGAAGACGAGGCGGTCTGCCTTTTCGACATCCTCTATCCGAGCGCCCCACCCATGCAGCTCGATCGTTCCCATCTGGACGCAGGTCATCAGCCCATCGGCGTCGTCGACATAAAGGTATGGCTCCTCGTGACCGTCCTTTTCCATGATGCCGACATGGTGGACTTTGTCGCCAAAGCTCCCGGCATCATGCTTCTGGAAAAAGCACTTCTTGGCCCGGCCCTGGGGACACCGAACAAGGCTGATCGGCCGACTGCCGACCCAAGGCAACATGATCTCCGCGACGGCCGCATAGTGGTCGGCAAGCTGGCCTTTGGTGATATTGGACTCCGGATAGATCACGCGGTCACGGTTGCTGATAGCGATGGTGTTCGCCGGCGCCGCGGTCAGCTTGGCTGTGCGACGTTCCGTCTCCAGCACGACCGCGGCCGCCTTCTTGTCTTCGCGCAGACCAAGGTAGCTCGGATGTCTCAACGTTCCTTCGTTGGTCATCTCTGTGAAGGCAATCTCCGCCACCAACTTGGGTCGAAGCCAGTGTGCTCCGCGAACTTCGGCTCGCGGCGCCTCGACGGTCGCGGCCTTCTGCTCGAGTGGTGCCATGATCTTCATGAGGCGGAAAAGCTCAGCTGTGTCGAAGCCAGTGCCGACTTTCCCCGCATAACGCAGCTTGCCGCCGTCATGCACTCCAAGGATCAATGACCGGAACGCGCGGACCTTGTCGGACGGCGTCCAGCCGACAATCACAAACTCCTGCCGCTTGATGCACTTGATCTTGAGCCAGTTTCCACCTCGGGCCGCCACATAAGGAGAATCGGAGAGCTTTGAAACCACCCCCTCGAGACCAGCTGCGCAAAAGCGCTCGAGCAACTCTTCTCCGCGACCCAGGATATGATCGGAATAACGAAGCACCGGGTTCTTCGCGGGCAAAATGGCCTGGAGCTTTTCCTTGCGATCAAGGAGAGGACGCCTGGTGAGATCTTCGCCGTCAAGTTGAAGGAGGTCGAAGGCATAAAAGTCGATGGTCGACGGCGCACCCTTCAATGCGTTTTGAAGGGCCTGGAAGTTTGATCGTCCGTTTGCATCGACAACGACGGCCTCGCCATCAATCAGGGCGGACCCGACCTTGAGCTTGCTGGCTTCCGAAAGAATGGAAGGAAAACGGTGAGACCAGTCCAGGCCAGATCGCGTGTAGGCACGCGCTTGCCCGCTGCCGACGGCGACTAGAATGCGATAGCCGTCATATTGCATTTCGTGGAGCCAGCGGTCGCCGGCAGGGACGACGTCTACGAGCGTTGCGAGCTGGACAGGCCGAAAAGTGGGCAGTTCTGTATTGGCTGGGTCACGCGTAGGCGACTTCGCTTGACGAGCGGTTGACCCCTGAATTGCTTTACGCGACGTTGGCTTGACCACACTCACCCGCCCCATCCCACGACGAAATGGTTTAATCGCGTCCAACGCACGACTGCTTCTTTAGTTTCGCTGCGAGTGGAGCTTGTCTCCGTCATTGCCGAGTCGCTTGCAGCGGCTCGGCCGGCTCTCAGCTGGATCCGTACTGGCTGCTTCCCTCCACCATCTTCCCACATGGCCATATTGGATCGTAACGAACTTTGGCATTTGCGAGATCTCCTTTTAGGGGTTTCGACGTGAAGCGTGGGCGACGGCCGCAAGCAGTCTTTCTGCAAGTGCGATCGCGCGATCGGTCTTAACCGACGTCGATCCAGGCGGGTGCGTGATCGCTCGGCTTTTCCCATCCACGGGTCTCGACATCGACACCCGCAGCCAGAATGCTCTTCGCAAGGGACGGGCTTACGAGCAGATGGTCCATCCGCAGGCCTGAGCTTCTGTCGTAGCCACCGCGATAGGAAAAGTTCCAGTAGGTGTATATGCCCTTGTCTGGATGGATACGACGCATCGCATCCACCCAACCCAAGGTTAGCATGTGGGCATAGGCTTTCCTGTTTTCGGGGAAGAAGACGGCATCGCCCAGCCAGCGCGCCGGAACAACGGCGTCTATTTCGGTGGGCACGACGTTGTAATCACCACAAAGCACCGTCCGCTCGCCCAACAGCGACTGGCTGTAGGTGACGAGACGCTCGAACCAACGGAGCTTGTAATCGAACTTTGGCCCTGGCGCGGGATTGCCATTGGGC